>JBNKNM010000244.1:0-7615 GCA_050293845.1 Pseudobacteriovorax sp.
GGTTTAAGGATGGGGTAAAAGAGGCTGTCAGCGATGCCGACTCTCTTACCTCAAACACCAAATTCTGATATTTCTCTTTTCCACTTTAAGGCGACCGATTTGATCATATAACTTTGCGGTATCTTCGGACTGCTCTTGGCCCTTTTTGGAGTTCTTTCGCTCGAATATGCTCCCCATATTGTCTGCTAACTCCCGCTTCCACTGAGCAACCTGACCGGGATGGACTTCATGTTTTGAGGCAATCTCATTGGCTGTGAGCAACCCTTTCATAGCCTCTAGTGCTACTTTTGCTTTAAATTCTGGTGAGTAAGACTTGCGTTTCATTGAACCTCCAGCGATCGTGACTGGCATAATATGCCATAAATACTTAACTTAGTCACTGGTCCAATTTCTGGGGTCCATTACAATCTCAATAATAGAATTGAATGCGATCATCGGCGGCTCAAAAGACTCATAAGGCACGGGCTTCATTTTAAAGGATTCTGGACAGCCCATAAGACGATCAGGGGATATGGAAACTATGCACATGATAAGGAAGGGACAGGTAGTGCAGTCCCAGGGATCTTATATGGGGCAAGTCAAGTTTATCGAAAGAATCTTTGGAATCGCAGCATAAGCTTCATTATCCAGAAAGGCTCTTCCTACCCTAGAGAGATGCACCAGAGCCATATTTATTTAGTAGTAGATGAAATCTTGAAACACTGCTATTCTTAAATAAATATAATCCTTCGTTTATAATAAGTTTAAATGCAGCATGCCCCAATTCATTTTCAATACTAATTCTGTTTTCATAAATTAATCTATAAAATTTTTTTTGTTTAATTAAACCTGGGTCAGGCTCAATGAAATTAACAATATTTAAACCTGATTTTTCTATTAATCGAATATATGGATGTTTTTTCAACTTCGTAAAATATTTCATATCAATCCATGTTGTTATTGCTATTTTTCCATTTTGTTTTAGGCCATTGTGAATATTTTTAAACAAAATTTCCTTTTTACTACTGTTTTGTACTGCATCAATAGAATATATAACATCAAAATAACCGGCTGGAATTATATAATTATCCATATCATTTACAGTGAATTTAACATTAGAATTATATTCTTTAGCGCTTTTAATTGCGCATTTAGAAAAATCTATCGCAAAAAAGTTACCTTTAACTAGATTCTCAAGTTTAGAAGTCACTCCTCCAAAACCACATCCAATTTCGAAGAAATTTCCACCTTCATAGGACTTTACTAAACTAAGAAGATTCGAGAATTCTACATTGGTTAGAAACGAATATTGATAAATATTTGGATTAATCGTATTTTCAAAGGCCTCTAATAACAGCTCTTGAAAGACTTTCGCATTTTTGAAGTTTGTGTATATTTTTTCATAAACATCTGTGATATCCATAATATACCTAATGATTTGTCAAAATAAATAAAAATCTACAACACAGAAAGTAGGCAAAGGCTACGGAGTTATTGTCAAATCTAGTGGATGAAAAATCATGCAGCATTTTCTTTTCGTTCGCCATCCACGAATCTTACATTAATATCAATTATATCAACCATCAGCTGATACCTTCTTAGTTTCTTCCAACGCTTCTCAGCGTCCTTCATTAGTTTAAAGACCATGGCGACAGTTGCGTTTACTGAGCCACACTCCTTAGTCTTCCGCGACCTTAGCCTCACGGTGGCGAAAATCGATTCTATAGAGTTTCCCGATCTTTGACTAGGCATTTTACTTCCCTCTCATATTTGTCTTCGAAAACTTCAATAAAACGATCAAAGGCTTTTTCAGCGTTTTTCCTAGTGTCAGTAAGGTAAATGTCATGAATCATCGATTTCGCTTGAGGTTGTTTCTTCTTCGGTAGTTTCTCCGGCCCGGTGCAAAGCTGCTGGTTTAATGATAGGCTAACCTGCTATTTAACCAAATGATGTAATACTGACATGATCTCCAAACAAAACCCATTCAAATACAAGCAGTTTAAATCTGAAATCATTCTTTTATGCGTCAGATGGTATTTGAGGTATGCCTTAACCTACCGCGATATCGCCAAGATGATGGCAGAAAGAGGTACTCCGATGGTCCATATGTAGGTTCCCACAATAAGTTAGCAATCAAAAATTAGATTAAAATAGCAGCTAAGATGCAGAATCTTTTACCTCAGTTGCAAAATCTTTTACGTCAGTTCCAGAAACTTCTGCAATCTTATCAAAATAAATAGTGCCCGAAGGCACCGTTCATATAAAGTTGAGCAAGAGAGCCTTTAGGCGAAAGACGGCTTCAGCCGAAATTTCAGACTGGCTTTAGCCGGCCAAGCAAATCCACCGGGCTTTAGCCGGTGGATGTTTAATTTCTCCCCCCTTATTGGTCTCTTTCTATAAACTTAACTAACGAATGCTTTAGGGAAAAGTTCCTTATATCTGTCTTTCAATTTATCTTCATTAATAGAAAGTAAAGATCGGTAGTTAGGTATGGCTAAGAACATCGGTACTAATAGTACAATGACTGTAGAGTGGAATTTAAACGCTTCAATAACACCATAATTTGAAACCAATATCCCTGTTACAACAGATCCAATAGGATTGGCAATATTAGCAATCATAATAACAGAAGAAGACATTCTAGAAAGATGCCCTTCTGGAGTGGCGGTGGTTCGAACAATTGATGCATTGATATTGTATAGCATTAAACCAAATCCTCCCAGGAACATGGAAACTATTAGAAATGGGATTTGTGCTACGAAAACGAAGTTAACAAATGTGAATGCGAGGAATATTGTTCCAAGTAGAATAGAGTAAAATTTTCCAATTTTTTTCCTGAAATATCCCACTAAAAATCCACTTCCGACAAGCATTCCAACAGAGAATCCTAACTCAATAAAACCAACATTCCAGGCTTTTGAATCAAGATACAGTTTAATAAATGTTGGAATTAGAATCGTAAACAATGGAAAAAGGCTAAAGTTAACACATGCAGAAAAAACAGCCATATATAATTCTGTTTTAGTATGGTAAAGAACTGTCGCTCCAGCGAATAGTTTTTTCAAAATCCTTTGCTCTTGCGGTACCTCCTTCTTGTTTTCTTTGTAATTCACAAACCAAACAGAACTCAATGCTAAGAATGAACATACCATACATAATGTTAGAGTTATTGACCTAGGTATCATCTCTAACATGAATCCTGCTAGGATTGGACCACCTATATTAGCAAAAGAATAGAATGTTGAAGATTGAGATATTGCTTCAGAAATGCTTTCATTATCTACCAACTGCTTGATCATTCCACTTTGCACAGGCATTCTAATACCATTGGATAGACTCATTAAGCTAGATACAATCAGAGCAGCTAAAAAAGAAAAACCTGCATATTCATGGATAATTAGAAAACTAGCACAGGAAGTTGCTGAAAGAACTATCGAATACATGTAGATTTTTTTTCTACTCTTGTAATCCCCAAGCCACCCGAACATCAAACTTGTTAGTGTTTCAAGAAAGGTAGAAATTCCTATTATGTACGAAAAATGTGTTGCAGAATCCTCTAGTGCCCACCAAGCTAAGCTAAGTTGAAAAATACGCAACACAACAATACTAAGAAACGAACCTACCTGATAGTGGTAGAAGTTTTTGTTCACATATCTCAATTTATAATTTCTCCAACCCTCCGGGAATCGAATAGCATCTAATACCCAATTGATTTACCCCATAAATGGCCGCTTTTTTACTTCTAACTCCAGACTTACAAATAAACAATACTATCCTATCTCGATCAATTTTATCAACCTGATGAAAAAGTTTGTGGAGAGGAATGCATACTTCACCAACGGGATATTCATTATGCTCTTCATCTGTTCTTACATCAATCACTTGGAATTTACGTTTATTTATATTCCTCAAACAATCAATACTTTCAAGTTTTCCATATTCTAATCCGCTTACTCCGCAGGCAATCGGCTCAATAGAATATGCACTTCTATCAAATTTTTCCCCCTTTCTCAATGGGTTTCTATTGGATTTACTTAGTTTGAATTTCTCCAATGTCATTTTTTTAATTGAAAAGCTAAGCAAAGATTCTGAATCTAGTTTATCGGCATCTAAAATCATTTGAATCGTTAATGAAGCCTGAACACATCCTATTATACCAGGAACAAAACCTATAACTCCCGCCTCGGCACAGTTTTCAGTAAGAAGCTCTGGTGGTGGTGTAGGATACAAATCTCTTAAGTTAAGACCTTCAAGTGGGAATGATTTGTAGGCTTTTCCGAACACCGCTACCTGACCCTCGAACTGATTCACGGTTCCATATATAACAGGGATGTTCGAATCGAAAGCCACATCAGATATTAAATACTTAGTAGAAAAATTATCAGTAGCGTCAACTATTACATCGAAGTCATGGCTAATTTCATAAAAGTTATCAAAATCTAGATATCGGTCGAATACGGTTGTCTTAACGAATGGATTCAGCTCAACAAGTTTTTTAGATGCGATATAGGCTTTGTTCTTTCCTACGTCATTTATGTTAAACAGTATCTGTCGATGAAGATTTGAAATTGATACATTATCCCCGTCTATAATACCAATTTCACCAACACCGGATGCAGCTAGATACTGCAGACACGGACAACCTAGTCCACCTGCTCCTATTACCAATACCTTAGAATTTTCGAGTTTTCTCTGTCCATCTTCACCGATTTCAGGTAGAAGAACCTGTCTGGAATAGAATACTTCTTTTGAGATTTCCATAATTAACCTCCAGCTACTGACATTAAAAACTTAACTTTCTTGAATTTCATTTCACTAACTTCTTGAATTGAAGCCAAAGCAATTCCATCAATAAACATAGAAACAAAGGGCATAAGTTCACCTGAGGAGTCGAAAATCACATTTCTGATATCTGGAAATATGTTCACTAGGTCATCGCATAAATTGTTACTATCTTCAAGACCATAAGAATCAACACCGTTTGTAAACTTTGTCAGTGAGCTCGAAAATTCTACACTTATCATATTAAGACTCCTTCTGGGTCATAGTTTTTTCGGAAATCGATCATATCAAAAAGGACTTCTTTGCCAAATTCAGTTAAATTGTAATGATTATGACTAATTAACGTAGTAGTATCGACAAGATAGCTAAATAAGAACTCTACTCTCTTTTTAAATTTTACTATCGAACCAGATAATTTGTAGTAGTTAATGGCAGATGCTGCAAACAAACCAGCCAAGATTAATCCTCTTAAATCTCTAGGACCGGTACCAGAAGGAAGATATAAGTCAGTTTTTGTTCCCACCTTTTGGAAGTCAAGTATTTCACACATTATTCCGGCATAAACATGTGAATACTCATGCACTAATATTTCTTTAAGTTTATGTTGATTATGAAAACTTGAGTCCCCTAAGTAGATCAATTGTGGAATGAAAGGGTTGGATACACTTACATCTCCACCTTGACCTAGAGATCTGAACTCAATTGGCAGATTAAATATTTTGTTCCAATCATTGATTTCATTTTTAATATCAGTTAATGCCTGCTCTACCCTTTCTCTTTTTTCCTCACTCAAAGGGATAGAATCTTTAATCAGATTGTTGCCATGTTTTTGAAAGTAAACATCTTGAGCAGTTTCTGGAGATAAGTATTCTCTCAACGGTTTTTTTTTCTCACAAAATTTTCTTCTTAGCACAGCTACAAGAGACATTAGTTTATTTTCATCGAATTCTGAATGTAAAAATGGAATGCCTCCGTAGATGTTTTTGTAATTTTTCATTTTATGTTGCTCCAAGATATGGTTTTTTAGAAAGAAAATCTGTTAAATCATTTCTTTTTTTATCTGTAGATTTGAGAATTCTACACAGCTTTTGATAATTAATATTACAACCTTGATCTTTGAGAAGTGATAATAATATTTTCCATCGTCTATTTGCGTACCACATATACTTTAGCTTATTTATCACTATCTCTGATCTAGAGCTTTCTATCAATTTATGTTCGCATAAATAATTCAGCAGTGAACGAATATTTATCAAAGGAATTGATACTGCTTCGTAAGGGTATTCCAAACTGTGAACAAGTGTAACTTCATCATCACTGAAATTTTCATCCATTCTGTACTGGCGATATACTTTACCGAATCCAAACATCCCTAATGAATCCATTTCTGCAGCTCTGATAGCACCCATTGAAGATAGTCCCCAAATTTTCCAATCCTTTTCTATAGCATCTCTTATCTCAGCATGCCCAACTGAAGGGAAACTGTGAAATGTACCATCTACAATCACGATGGTACCCGGACTATTTTTTACTACTAAATCAGTAATATCCCCTCTTCTAACTGGAGGTAATATATTGAAGTCGGAGAATATCTTTAAATCCATATCAAAAGAAGTTGGCCCTACGAAAATAAATCTATCTATTTTTGACATAGTCCCCTAACCTCCTACCTACCCTCATCAAAGTTCCATCAAAAGATTCCATTTTAGGAATTATAACTTTCACTACCTGGATTTCTTCCGACGGATCTGTCATTTGAGTATAAAATATTGAATTAAATCCCCTAGATACTAGAGTATTCGTCAAATATTGAAGGTAGCAATCAATGTTTCCATGTCTTTTTGTGTATTCTGCAATATCTTGGTATTGGACTGCATTTGAAGAGTTCAACACACTTTTCGAGAACTTTTCCACTGTCTTCAACTCCTTTTCTCTTCCATGCTTTCTAAAATATTCGACCCTTTCGATAATGTCATCGCGCCCGCCATGAATATGGCTCAACCGGCTTTGGGCAGCCTCAGTGATTGCTCTTATTGCAGCAATATCTTTATTAAAATGGCAACCTGATCCTACTGAGATTGAAATTGAGCTTTTCAATTCAGGCTCAATTATGAACGCTTGAAAATAGGAAACCTCTTTATAGAATTCTTTATAACGGAGGACAACTTTTAAGTTCGCAGACTCAATCTTATTAATAAGACTCTTTATATTCTCTGATGCGCTATTGGTTTCTACAAATAACGAGTCATTATTGAAGTACAGAAAAGACTGAATATCTCTCTCTAATACCTCCATAATACCGTGAAGTATTGCTTCATCAATTGAATTTCCTGAAGCAAGCCCATTAGTTGTGGAACCGAAAACATTTTGCCCAATTAATTTCATTGGAGGTGTTAAATAGATTAATTCACTAGGCAGATAACTACTATCTCGTGTAACTAAGTCAATACACTTCGTAACTCCAATCGGTTCGTTAGGATCAATTTTTTTTCTGATTAATGGACATAAATCTAAATAATCAATCCTACCTTCGTGATGACTGATCAATTCTTCAATGTAGATTTGTTTATTAGTTAAGTTTGGATTATCTATATTTTCAGCAATAGCAAACTCTATTGCTTCCATATAGGCTCCAACTTGGGCTTCGATTTGATTGAGACCTTTACCAGCATTTACACAAAGAACTCCATTCTTCGCGTTAGGTCGAATACTAGCGTAAACAGGAATACCAATTCGATCAAGCCAAGTGGTGTCAGTAACTCTAGTTATCCCTAATTTTCTTCCATATTTTTTTGCCACTTCTAATGTACTAGAAACTTCTCGACTTCTTATACTTGAACTCAATTCATAGATC
>JBNKNM010000245.1:0-7499 GCA_050293845.1 Pseudobacteriovorax sp.
TTTTAGATGACATTTGCTAATTGCAGCACAAATCGCCGAATTGCGCAATAATTTTCCGTCGATATTGAGAAGTTACTCGTAACTTGGTGGATGTCATGGAGCACGATAGCATTTTTTTCGCCTTTGGCCTGATGAAACAAAACTGTATCCGTCACTTAGTGGTGACTGATCGAGAGTCAAGGCTGGTAGGTATTCTGTCAGACCGCGATATTCTCAAGGGACTGTCAGAAGTGTCCAATATGGATAGGGAAATGCCTAAGGTAGAAGCATACATGAGCCGAATGCCATCTTGCTGTCGGCCTCAAGATGATTTGAAAGTTGCGATTCATAAGATGTTAGACTCGGATTTCCACTGTATCCCTGTAGTTGGAGAGAACGGTCAGGCTGAGGGTATTGTAACTAGTAAGGATGTGCTGTCACTAGTTGACCGTGGCATCTATCGTCTGGCTAAACCGGCACTTTCCTCCGATGCTCAGCTACAAACTTGAAGGAGAGAAATCAGAGTCAATTTTATAAAAGGCTTAGTAAAATTCCATCGCACTATTAAGAAGACCGCTTGCAAAATTTGCTATTTTAGCTATTGTCTAATGTCCCTGAATAAGACCTACTTGGAGTCCAGTGGAGGGCTGCTGAAATTATGATAAACAGCATCTGAGAATCATTTAACTGTCTGAAATAACCAATAAAATGCTAAAGCAGCTGTATTGAGCACTAGATTATTGATCGCCTTAGACATTCAAATGGCAGTTGGGGAAATGGTGCTTTTAAATCCTAACCGTGAATATCACAACTTGCAGGGTGATTAAATGAATATTTGTTGTATCTCCTGTCTTAACCACTCATGAGCAGGATCTTGGTTTAACCTTGGATGCCAGCAAATAACATATTCGAATTTGCCCAACTCCTTGGGAGGTTTAACTATATTCAAGTTTTTATGTAAATTTAAATCACTAATAAAACGTTTTGGGACAGTAGCGATTAAGTCTGTCCCTTCCACAATATCAATTGCAGCGGCAAAGTATGGAACACGAATTCTCGCCTTACGACGTGTACCTAATTTCTTTAAAACTTTATCAGGTAAAGTTTGCTCTAAATCAACAAGTGAGACAATGATGTGATTTGCCTCAAGATATTGCCTTAGATTGATGGAAGACCTGATTTTTGACATTCTTCTATCGACAATACAAACAAGCTCCTCCATATATAGCCGCTCTGTCTTTAAGTAGGATGGAATCAGTCCATCATTAGCAAGAAAAGCTAGATCAACTTGACCTTGCTCTAAATCAGTATAAATGGTTGGGCTCCAAGCTTTAAACTGTACTGAAGTCTTCATTTTTGGAGCAATAATTTTAGTACACACTTCTTGTGATAGGACTTTGAGAGCATAGTCTGTTCCCGTGATTTTAAAGGATACCTCGTCTTTGTAAGGATCGAATTGGAAGCCATAAATCAGTTGGTTTAGTCGCGGTAGTAGCACTTCAAGTTCAGTCTTAATCCTTTTTCCTTGAGAACTCAGCTCGTACCCAGTTTTTCCCCTTAGTAGTAATTCATCCCCAAATAAGTCGCGAAGCCTTTTAAGTGAACGACTCACCGCTGGTTGGCTTAGATAAAGCCGCCTGGCTGCATTGCTAATGTTTTTCTCTTCAGCTAGTACGGAGAAGGTAACTAGTAGGTTCAAGTCTGACTGCCGTAGTTGATCTAAAAATCCCATAACTATTACATTCATGCATGTTAAATATTTAAATTATGCATTTGATTAATACTTCTGTAAACCGATATTCTTAAAACATGAAAGTTGTCTCGCGAAAATAGGAGTTAGAAATGAGTAAAGTAGCAATGATTACAGGATCATCTAAAGGAATCGGGAAGTCAATTGCTCAAAGGCTTGCTAAAGATGGATTTAAAATAGTTGTAAACTATTTTTCAAGTAGGAAGCAAGCATGGGATGTTGTGGATGAGATCAAGGCATCTGGCGGGGTGGCTATGTTAGCTAGAGCTGATGTTAGCTCAGCGGTAGAAGTGAGTGAAATGTTTGATTTAGCAGAGAAAGAGTATGGGAAAGTCGATGTCCTAGTTAATAACGCCGGGATAATTGTGTTGAAAGCTATAGGAGACTTTGATGATGAATCTTTTTCACGGATCTTTGACATAAATGTTCGTGGTACCTTTAATACCCTTAGGTGCGCGGCGAACCGATTAAATCATGGCGGAGCTGTGATTAACATATCTAGCTCGGCTATAGGGTTAGCAATGCCAGGTTATGGGATTTATAATGCTTCAAAGGCAGCAGTAGAAGCTATGTCCTATACCTTTGCCAAAGAGCTTCGTGGCAAAAATATTACGGTGAATACTATCGCACCTGGACCCACTGCAACAGACTTATTCTTAAATGGGAAAACACAAGAACAAATAGAACATTTTTTAAAGATTCCTCCATTGGAAAGGCTAGGAACACCTACTGACATCGCAAATGTTGTAAGTTTCTTAGCGGGAGCTGGAGGAGCTTGGGTGAATGGTCAGAATATCAAGGTTAACGGTGGGATCATCTAATATTAAGGGAACATGGTATGAAAAAAGTAATTCTGATAACGGGAGCATCCAGTGGGATAGGGCGTCTTACTTCTATCGCATTAGCAATGGCAGGCCATCGTGTTTATGCATCTATGAGAGAAATAGGGAAAAGAAACAAAGGAACGCCAGGGATTTGTTAAACCTAGCAGTAATCAAGAGTATCGATTTACATGTATTAGAATTAGATGTTTCTTCTCAATCCTCTATTGATGAGGCAGTCTCCACGATTGTAAAAGAAAGCAATACCATTGATGTCATGATTCATAATGCAGGCCATATGTCTTTTGGCCCTTGTGAAGCATTTACTCCAGAGCAATTGTCGTCATTATATGACATCAATGTAATTGGAACTCAAAGAATGAATCGATTTGTTCTACCTATTATGAGAAAGGCTCGACAGGGGCTTCTACTATGGGTATCAAGCACAAGCGTTCGTGGTGGTACACCGCCTTTTTTAGGGCCTTATTTTGCAGCGAAGGCTGCCATGGACTCCCTTGCTGTAAGCTATGCCGGAGAGCTGTCCCGGTGGGGCATCGAAACTTCTATAGTTGTCCCCGGAGCTTTCATCACGGGTACAAACCATTTCGCTAATGCTAGTAACCCTTTGGATATAGGCTGTAGGCAGGAATATCAAGATGGTCCCTATAGAGATATTGATGAGAGGATAAATGGGTTTCCAAAGAAGAACTCCATCAGATGTAAATCCTAAGATTGTGGCAGATACTATCGTAAAAGTGGTCGCAACTGAGCATGGGCAAAGACCATTTCGTGTTCATGTTGATCCATGCGACGATGGCTGTGAAGTTGTTAATCAAGTTGCTGATAGGATAAGAAATTGTTTTTTAAAAGAAATGGGACTCGGTGAGCTTTTAACGGTGAAGATGCAAGGAAGCTAGCAACGCAGCTTAGTAAAACTTATAATAACTACTTTCTATCCATACTAGTGGGCCTATTTTGAGCTAACTACAGTTGAGCGGCAAGATAACGCATATTCACAGGATTCATTAAGTGGATTTTTTACGATGATTGACCGAACTTCTTGAATTTTCGCCTTAATCATATCAAAAGCCTGCATCCTATTTTGCCAGTAAGAGCAACTGCGCTCATCTATGACCGTCTTGTTGGTATTGTGTGAGAACATACTGATGTCTCTATATACAAACAGGCACAAAACTTTTAATAACTATAAATAAAATTTTTTTATATGCAGGCATTGCTAAGAAATATACACAATTTGGAACTTTTCGACTGCTTAACAGGCAATGTGAAAAATGAGTCATTGAGGTCTCTTCAGAGAAAGTTTAGAATGCGACCGGTGGAGCTTTTAACAAAGGCTAGCAAGGATTGAAAAACTGATCAATATGCCCAAACAGAGAGTTACTCTTACTCTTCTTTTAGATCGGCAATAATTGCAGAGGCTTTTTCTTACTGATTAAATTAGCCTTCAAATTTTAAGGTGAAAAAATGAAACACAGCTATTTGTTTTTAGTGCCGATAATAGCACTATTTTCTTGTGGAAAATCTGATAATCAAAATAATAGTTTTGTCGACAGTATCACTCCCTCCCAAAATGAATCGATGGGAGTGACTAAAAATTCTAAGCCCTCCTTAATTTGCCCTGAGGAAGACTATTATCACAGATATATTGATGTTCCACTCTCTTACTCCGATCCTAGTCTTGGTTCTTTCAAGTTGTATTATGAAATCAATTCTGGCTTTGACTCAGGTAAACCAACATTGATGTATACCCAAGATGGACAAACCATTTCTCATATCGGTGATTGGGTCGATCAATATAAAAAAGAGATGGGAATATCATTTAATGTAGTGACTTATGATATAAGGGGTCAATCCTGTTCAAAAATTGATAGTATATGGATTGATCAGAAAGTAAATTGGAAGAAAGCCTATGATTACTTGCATTCAGACAATGTTATTCAAGACATGGAAAAGATTAGAATCGATCTTTTAGGTGACGACACTCAAATGTATATTATCGGTGAGTCAGGCCCAGCCATGCTTTCTCTTAAATACCTCAGTAAGTATCCCAAGAGTGTGAGTAAAGCTATGCTTGGCAGTGTAGTCAAAGATTCTCGTACACTCGATATTGGTAGCAATCTATATTTCAAAAGATTTTTGCTGAAGAATAGACTTTTTCAGTCGTTTTTAGACGTTATTGAAGGAGAATTTGTTCCGCCGCGTCAGTTCATTTTTTTAGTACAAAGAGCCCTCTACTTTAATCAAGAAAAGGCCAAAGACCTTATTCTTAAAACAAAGGATTACGATCTTTCTATTTATAACGATCAATTTGAGAAGCACGGCAACGTAGAAGAATTCATTTCAACCTTTGGAGATAACTTTCCAAATCTTGCCGTTTGGTTATATGAAACACTCGGTACCCACGATTCAGGAATTGGTATAATACCCGATGTCAACTTTCCATTTAAGGAAATGGCGCATCCATTAGGGGAACTTGCCGAGGCTGGTGAAATAATCCCTCGGTATGTCGATATTAAAGGCCTGAAAAATATCTCTTCTGAAATTACGCTTTTTTCCGGTACCTTGGACCATGTTACCCTTACTGAAGGAACAATAGCCATTCATCGACAGTTAACGCATTCAAAAATGGCTATTTTTAAGGACTACCATGCTATGAAAGACGGGCAAGCATGCTATCAAATTTTAGTCAGCACATTTTATGAATTTGGCAATCAGGCACCAGAGTTTGATATTGCTCTACGATCCCCTCAGTGCTCTGAACGGTTGTTACAGATTCTAAACTAACAGTCCGTCTATTTATCGAATAATTTGCAATGGACCCGAATTGGGTTCATTCCAAAGACGATGCTCTCCCCTACATAGGGTTAGAACTATTTATAAAAAATCATGCTATAAGTCCATTTCGCATTGATCTTTTGATGAAAAACTTCCGCATTTTGATTGCTAGATATTTGTTTGCTTTTGAAACGAAAAAAATTCCAAAATATGTTTTTATATACAATTACTTACCAAAAATATTGGATATTCCAATCTTGGGAATTATCCATACTGCCACTAAGTTTGATCTAATTATTCCCATAATGGCCCTTCCAATAAAAAATAACATCAGTAAAAAATATTTACCAAAACATTTAACATTATCTCTAGGCAAAGGTGAAATTTTTAAGCCAATTAATTCTGTTAATGATCTAGTACACACTACTGTTCAACCAAGAAAATATAGACCTTTCCTCAAAAGAGACGATCTATTTACAAGGCAAAAAAATTTATCAAACATAACCAACATGAATGTATAAGAACTTGAAAACTTGCTAGCAATAGTAAATAAACCGAAATATAGTCACAAGCTGGATAAAGCATGCGACGAACTGAAACTACAGATATATGAGGGGTCAAGGAGTTTATTCTCCCACCAGGGAATTTTCCTAGTTTCAGTCATTATCTATGATTGGATTATTTTCCAAAAAATAGTTTGTGAGAGTGTACTACCGAATAATAGTTTTATGCATAGATCGATTGAAACAGTATCTGGTGGGTGGAACCAAACTGCTGACGATATTAATATCACTGGAAGGTTTAGAGAGGTTTAATCATTTTATCCTTCTTCCCCTTGAATCTAAGTGAGAATTAGCTTCCTCGTGAGCCGATCCTTTGGAGTCCTCGTCGAACGGTTCTTTTGGTCGGTCACTCCGAATAGAACTAAAAAACTTTGTGCCAAAATGAAAGTGCCCTAGAAGAGCCTCTGGATCTAAGACTTTAAAAAAACCTCGACCTAAATATTTAAAATCAAATTTCATCTTACTTAATCTCATTATTACCTCCTGAAAATTTTGTTAATATCTCTTCCTCACCTTATTTGTCCACCGGCCTCACTTCAACTCTACTCCTGTGCCAAGTGCTTGGCAACACTGGCAATAGGAACCAGGTTAGTTGTACGTAGAGTGAATGATTACTCCCTTAACTTCCATACCTTTCATCTGCATCCATTCTGAATCTGCTTGGGTGCCAGGTGTAGCAAAATCAAGAACTTCACCACTCGTATCCTTGAATTATTATTCCTATGATTCTCATAAGTAGATGCATATCACGATTGAATTCTCTTCATGCATCTATCAGGTCTTCCCATGGACTCTGTCTATTAATACTAAATATATTTGGTCATAATTTAGTAATAAAAACTCCCCAAAAGAAGAAAATTAATTCATAGTTTGAGTGCTGCAGCAAAGCAATCAATAAAGTTTGCTTATAACTTTAATGGTTAGATGCCTTCACTAAGAACAGGGAGTAATTACAATGATTATAAAAAAATTAGTAATGATAATAGGAGTAATGTTTTCGACTGTAGGCCTGGCTGATACTTACTTTGCTCATGGAAATTCCTGTAACTTTCGTTACAAAAATCAGCCAAGCGTAGTGCATACAGCGACTGGTATTTATAACGGTATGTCAGCCATTCAAGCTGTTCAATGCCCCCTTCAGCTAAGAGAATACTACTCTAGCAGTGCTGTATCTGAGGTCCGGTACACCATGATTAATGCCACGCGGCTACGCTGTCGGTTATACGGACAGTTCTTTGATGGAACGTACACTGCAGGTGCTGAAGTTGCATCACCCGCCCAACGCGGCTCAGGAGTAATTGTGCTGCCTAGAATTGAACTAAATAAAACTTTGGCTGGGCTTTCGATTCGCTGCTTGCTACCCTCTGGAACTTATATTAATTCCTACACAGGTTCAGTATTTTGAGAAACTTATATACCCCAGCAATCCTTATGACAAGACTGAAGGGCTGCTGGGGTATGCTATAGATCTTGTGAAAAATAGTATTAGAAATCCATGCTTACAAACGACTCTTCTGATCTGCGCTTTTTGCTAGACCATACTCTTTCTGAAATGTACCGGGGACAATAGTAATTTCTATGGGATTCTTC
>JBNKNM010000246.1:0-7464 GCA_050293845.1 Pseudobacteriovorax sp.
CAGACTTTGAACTAACGCCAACTTTATCATTGATATGCTTGATGTGGATACGGACTGTATTATGGGAGATGCCTAAAGCGTTTGCTATTTGCTTTGCTTCGACATTACCTGATACCAATTCGGTCAACACGGTAGACTCGCGTTTACTCAACTCAAATCTTTGAGAAAATTGACTAATCATGGAATAGATCTGCTCTGTCATAGATTTTGCCTCCTTCAAAACAGCTAGAAGTAAATAGCAAATGTTTCTACCCATGTCTATATGAAATATAACTAAACGATTACAATAATTTCCTTATTCTGGAGGATATTCTGCGCAATCCCGTATAAAAAGGGATCCAGGGGGTCAGGGATTATGTCGATTGATCTCTAGGGCATCAAAATGGAATAATGGGTTAAGATAACCTTCTGAATGGGGAAAGGGCGGTCATGAAAAAAAAGCCAAAACTAAAGCCAAAAAAGGTCCAGGCGATTGACCCTCTGACCCTTCTTGATATTGCTAAGGCTATTGATCAGAGCAAACAAAAGATAAAGAACGCGCAACAGGAGAATTAGCAAGTGGATCTCGTTTGATAAAAATGCCCAATGAGCAAGCAAGAATAAAAATACGCGATACCAAATGGTATATCCAATTAAAACGACATCTTATCATATAAATTTAGCTACCATAAAAAATACGAAAACTCATTTGCCATGATAAAAATGTGTGGTGGCTCTATTTTTACTCCTTAGAAAAAGGGACCTCTTCTAAGGGAAATATAGGAGAGCAAAACCCTGAGAATAACTAGCTATAGTAAAGTTTAACTTTAGTATTTCCCTATTTAGAAGACCTGACAGGGCACCATCGAAATAAGACCTTTGCTGGGATAGCACTAGCATAAGTTATGTCCGGAATCCCATATTCTAATCACGAATGAAGCCTTTCGTTATTGCAGCATTTGATGTACTCCGAAATCTCTGCACTTGCCTCGGGAAGTGATTCATAACCTTTGCATTTCCTGATATCAAAAAACATTAGTTGATCTCGGCAAGCTCATTGCCACGAAGTGTATGTGCAATTTTTCACATCCGGGACATATTCCGATAAACTGGTGAATGGCTCAGAGGGCGACCTTTGCAGAGAAGAAAAGAATGGGTTGTCATTACCCACTAGGATTGCTATTATAGAATGATGGTATCTTTAGAGGACTCCTAGAGGTAATGGTCTTGAATAGGTCTTTACAAAGGCATCTTTTTTTCCTTAAAACGTTGGGTCTCTTGATCCTTGGACTGAGTATTACAACGGCATCGATTCCCCGATGCGATTTCTTTATCAATTTGTTTGAGCTTAAAAAATCCCCAAATAGTGGAAACATGATGACATGTCACGATAGTGAGCCCTCGGTTTCCAGCAAGTCGGCACAATGGAGCAGTAAGAATTTTTGCGCCTGTTCCCTCCTAACTTTCATCGGTTTTCATATACCACCTTCAATCCACGAAAGCGATTGGGCTTTTTTAATTCAATGGGAACGTCTACTGATCTTTATATGGCGTGATTCATGGTCCCAATTTCATCCGTTTATTGATCCACCTTATCCAAAAGCCTAACTTTTTCTGCAAAAAATAAGAAGTTTTTTTCTTGGGGCAGATCGCGCTTTGCACTGTGCCCTTAATGTTATTATTCCAAAGAGGATACATTATGTCTATGGACCCAGTGTCAAATTCAAAAGTACAAAGCACACTCCTTCATGCGGCCCTACTTGGTTTAGTTGCTGGTAGCACAAGCAGCTGCGGAACAGAAGAAAAAGAAAAAATTGTGGAAGTAGAAAAAGGGCCCGGGACTGTAACATCAACAACCGAAGATACCACGATTACCCTTGATAGTTTCTCCAGCACATGTGAAACCAGAGGAGGCATCGTCCAAACTCATGCTAGCTGTGCAGGGTCTAATAGCTGTGCAGGCCTTTCCTACCATAGTGGATCAGGGAAACTTAGCGAGCATACATGCAAAGCAGCCAATATATGTGCCGGGATGAGTTGTGTTGATCTAGCATCTGATGGCGGCCTGACTGGACAACAAATACTAGAAGGTTTTGAAAATGCCGTACAAGTTGGGGCCGATGTTCAATGTAATTTCTGTCACGGGGATGGCAAAGAGGCATTCAGGCTCCCTATAGCACCGGATGCCGACGAAACGGAAAGCCTAGCGGCATTCAATGCAAAATCTGAAGCTCAGCTCATAGCTACGATAGCGTTTGGAATCCATGGTGTGAACGCTGATGGCACCGCTTATGCAAATATGCCAGGTTTCTACAAGAATTATTCCTTGGCTGAACTGAAAAAACTTGTGACTCACATTCGCACCCTACCTGTGGAAGCGAAAAAATGGGGAACAATGGAGGAATAGCCTATGAAGCCAACACGCTCCATCAACCGTGAAGCTCTGGGTCTTGGCTTACGTACAGTACACTATAATGAAATCTGGCGGAATGCACCTGATGTAGACTACTTTGAGATCATTAGTGAAAACTTTATGGGTGTGGAAGAGTATCCTCGCATGAATTTGGGGCGTGTTCTGGCTTCCTACCCTGTAGTTCTTCATGGGGTTGGCTTAAATTTGCTGGGTCACGAAAGTTTCGATGAAGGCTATCTTGAGCGCCTTTGCCGGCTCGTTGAGTTCGTACAACCGGCGTTTGTTAGCGACCACTTATGCTGGACTGGCGCACATTGTTTGAGCCACCACGATTTACTACCAACCCCATATACGAGAGATCTTGTAGGCTATGCCGCCGAACGAGCTGACTACGTGCAGAAGAGGTTGGGTGTGCCTTTTGCATTGGAAAACCTCTCTAGTTATGTCAGCTTTACGACAAGCGAAATGGCCGAATGGGAATTTTATAGCGCGATAGTGGATCAAGCAGGTATCTACTTTATGTTAGATTTGAATAATATCTACGTATCGAGTCAGAACCACAGCTTTGATCCATTGGTATATATGCAACATATTGATTTTAAGAAAGTACTACAGGTTCATCTGGCAGGACACGAACGACTTCCGGATGGTGCTATCATTGATACTCACGACCGCGCAGTTGATGATGCTGTATGGCAGCTTTATAAACATGCTTGGCAAAGATGGGGGCCTTTTCCCACACTATTAGAGTGGGATGCTAGTATACCTTCATTAGCTGTACTTACGGCGGAATTACACAAGGCAAAAGAAGTAAGAACATGAGTAACACCTTATCTCCTCCCCCATGGCTTGCAGGATTTCAAAAGGAATTTGGTTCAGTATTAAGGCAAACTCTAGATCGGAGTAATGAAACCCTATGTTCTAGTCCCCAAAGTAAATGGCGCGAGTTAGGAGCAAGTAGCCAAGAGCATCGAGTACCGTTAGCCGGACTTTCAGACTATAACAGGCAGTATTGGTTTCGTCTTTTTACCGTCCTACAAGATGATTTTCCACTTGGCAGTAGACTACTCGGCTATTGGAAGTTTAACAAACTTGCTGAATCCTATCTCCAATGTCACCCTCCTACTGGATATGATATCCATACTGTTAGTCGGAATTTCCTAGGCTTTTGTGAAAACCTTCAAGATACAAATCATGTACCACGCAAAGCACTAATGCAAGCTTTTATGATCGATGAATGTCGACGGAAAGTGCTTCTCTCTCCTAAAACCTCTCCCTTAAAATTGAGCGGTGAGAAAGAACACTGCCTAACTAACATGCAACTCCATAAGTCTCCAGCCTGGGAACTAGTAGAAGAAGATTGGACTCTGCTAGATCTCGCCCTCGCTTTACAGAAAATACCAGGAGAAAATTCAGTACCTATGCCCCATGCTCACCCCACTACCCGATTCTGTCTTATCCGCAAAACAGAACAAGGACTGATGCATCATAACCTGCCTGAAGCTGCAGCTAGACTTTTCCAACTACTATGCCATTTACCTCTGAATACAGCGATAGAAAAGCTATCTCGGGAAGCAAATAACAAGTTACTAACAGATTTAATAAGGGGGGTACAAGGCTATATGCAGCAAAGCATGAGATGGGGACTCTGGGTCAGTACGTGAAGTGGACTACCAGCCGTTGTATTAACTTGTAACCTACTATTTCATGAAAATCTCTGATAGGGGACAGAAACTCGCTAGAAAAGTCGTACCACTCGCTAAATTTATGTAACTATCAATTATTACAAATAATATTAAGACATCCTATATCTAAACTGAGTAATTTACATAAAAACGACTGATTTTTTGCCTTAAAAAAGGGAGGAAATGCATTTTTTGAGAAAATAATCATAATTACTCTAGGATTAAAAAATCCTTGAGTCCATATTGCTAGACTTTAAATTGGATCAAAATTATACCAAGAATCATACTATTTATGGAATATTAGAATTAGTTTAAGGATGGCGGCTTGTTTAGAAAATAGATCAACCTAAGTTACGACAATAGAACTAGATTTTTTGCTAGTATAAACCTTCTTTAATCTAAACCGATAAGATAATTGAGGCTATTAATGATAAGTAAAATGTTAGTAATCAATAAACTTTTAGCAATAAATATTCTCATCTGTCCGTTGGTAAACTCTTGTGCAGACTCGGAGAAGTTAAATACCGATCGGCGCAGTATCGAAACAAATTCGTCTAATAAATCTAATGCTCAGGAAAAAGATAACTATGTAGTAAGTGACCCTGTCATGGTTGGTGGAGCGTTTCTTGTTTGTGCGGAAGATATTACATTGGAAAATAATGGAGCAAATAGCATAGTAGGATGTCGTCTTGAAGATTCCAATGGCAATAAGTTAACAGCGACTCCAGTTAGACAAGAAGAACTTTTATTAACTTTGGAGAATGAACCAATTGAGGTTTTCCTTGAAGACAGCGATAGTTTTTGGCATTGGCGTGCCGAATACAAACCCGAACTTCAAACTTACTATCTGGCAGAATATATCGGAGATCATAAGGATCTAAACAACACCACAACGACAATCCTGGACGAACACCCAGGTCGATTAAAAAACATCGAGTTTGCAAATGATTCTGGACTAAAATTCCATATCCTTTTTATCTCAAGCGAGATGATGGGTCTTGGAAGTCAAGGCGGAAAAGATTTTGATAGCTTGGAATCAGCTGATGAAATCTGTACCAATCTCGGTAAAACTATCGTAGCAGGTTATGAATTCAAAGCAATTCTATCAGATAGCTTTAACTCAGCTCAGAATCGAATCTCAATTGACCGCCCTGTAACCTTACTAAACGGAAAATTGTTCTCAAGTGCAAAAAAATTTTGGTCTTCAAAACACAAGAACAACATCATCATTACTGAAAAAAGCAAAGATCTAGATAGTAACCAACCAATAATCGTTTGGAGCGGAACTACCCAAGAAGGGCTTAGTGATGGCAAAAATTGCTCAGACTGGGCTTCTTCCAGTAGCTTAGACGAAGCTACTACGGCGCTACCTAGAAGCTCAAGCAAGAATGATTGGATAAATCACGAAACAAATCCATGTGATCAGAAATTTCATTTATATTGTATAAGCCAGTAAACTGTTACTTTTAGTCAAGCTAACCCATAATTCACATACTCGTCTACGATAGAAATGTCCTTCTCATCTCTATTTTTAAAGTCATAAAAAACAAATATTAAAAATTACCAAATAAAATGCAGTATTATTAAGATCTGGAAAATCCATAACATTACTTACCTGGACGACATGACCAAAAAATATTTTAGCTTTTAAATTCAAAAAATAAAATCAAAGAGTAAAGTCCTAAAAAATATATAATTTTTTGTCATGTTAAGACCAAATTATCTAACAAAATCAACAGGTCAAATATATGGGATTAATGTTAGTATAATTATCATAACAAATGGACCCTAGGACTCCGAGGGGTTTATTAGGAGATTATCCTGGCTATTTTCCTTAATTTGCTTCCAAAGAAGGGTGAAGAGCAATGAGAGTGAAGAACTTATTCACAACAATACCTCTTATTGCTTTACTATGGACTAGTGAATCTTGTGGCACATATGTGGGCAATCCCGACGATGGTGGTACAACAACAGCACAGCCCACATCAAACGATCCAAATAATCCAGAAGGTAAAACGGGAACCAGCCCTAATCCAGATGGTTCCCATCCAGGTGGCTCAAATCCAGGTGATCCCAATCAAGGTAACTATGAAGATGAGATTATCGTTATCTCCTTAGCAGATGCACCTATTGATGATCTCCTCGAAGTCAATTTACTCGTTGATGACATTACAGTAAAACCGAGCGAAGGAGATTGGATATCCCTTGAACTGGCGACAAATGAAGTCATCAATCTTCTTAATTATCAAGATGGTAATAAATTTGTCCTAGGTATTTCCAAAACTCTACCTTCTGGTGACTATACCCAGATTCGCATTATGCTAAATGGAGATACTCCTGTTACCGCTAAAGATATGAAAGGTGAAGAGGTAGAGATTAGTGCTCCAAGTGCGACATCTTCAGGTATTAAAGTTCAATATCAATTTTCAGTCACCGATGATACACAGACCAACGTGACCCTAGATTTCGACCTTCGTTCTTCTATCAAGAAAACTGGGAAATCTTATAAGATACAACCAGTCGTGCGTGCATCAAACGACAAGCTTAGTGCTTCTATAGAAGGTAAATCAAATGGCACAATAGTATGCATATATTCAAGTGAATATTCAGCTAATACAGATGATGATAGTTGCGTCAACTCTTCTGGTTCTGCAAAGATCAAAGCCGGAGCCTTCAAAATTCACTTTATTGAGGCCGGAAGTTACTATATCCGTACATTCATGGAAGATGGCAGCAGTCAAGACTCAGAGCCATTCACTATTCAGGAAGGAGAAAATAAGGTTCTCTAATACCTGGAAACCGGCAATAATGATAGAAAATTCGAAGCTGAAAATCCTATCTGGAACCATTTACTGCCCAAGGAAGTTAGTTTGATATGACAGCAAGTTAGATGGGGAACAGTGAATGTTTACGACCAATCAGCTTCCCTTAAGATATTAGAAATTAATGGATAAGCAGTACACCAATACTCTCCAAATCGCAGCGGAGCTCGGAATCAATCATTCGATGGTTTTGGATGCTGTAGTTTTTGTGAGAAATCGGTTGAGCATGTTAAATTCCGAGCATTTTATACCCACTGGAAAAAAAATCAGTGGCTATATACTTTAACACTGAAAGGATACCACCATTTTATGAAATATAGATATTTGAGGGGTCGGGGAGTTTTTAGGTTAAAGATTCTTTCAATTTAGTTAAGATCTGTCATTATTTTCAGAAATGGCAGGTTTATCATGGAAGCTAAATTAAGTTATAAGTGGATAAGCGAGTGTCGACGCTATTTTAGAGACTTCATGAGTGAGACGGGTTTCGAAGAACCCGAGCGGAACGGAACTAGAGGCAGTCGTTTTGAATATCCAGAATGGTTAATTATGTTCATCGCTGTATTAG
>JBNKNM010000247.1:0-7419 GCA_050293845.1 Pseudobacteriovorax sp.
CTTTCCCACCATTTCAATTTTCAAGAATGATGTTATTCTGCTGAAAGTTATCTAGATTAAGTTCCTCCAGAAGCCAAGAAAAGAAAAGCTACTGTAGTAGGAAAATCGTCCGCCATCTTTACACCCTCAACGTCAAAATAGATCAGATGGCAACATATATCGCCTCTTTCCGCACTTAAAGTCGTAAATAATTCATTAATTTCTTTTGCATAGTCATCAATGTTTCCTAAACCTTTAGATTCTGTAATATTTCCAATGGGATCAAGTTCTTCCATCTGTGGTTCTTCTGTTTTTTCTTCATCACGTAACTGCAAGGAAGTGCCAGATTCTAATGCTCGTTCAGTTTTTTTCAATAAGGAGTATATTTTACGGCCTACAGGAAAATCTTCTTTAACATTTAATGAACGTAATGTATTACAGCTCCCCTCTAGATCACCATATCTTGCATAAGCCAATGCAAGATTATAGCCGACAATCAATACCAATTCTTTCTCATCATGGGGCAGCGTCGACAGCGTCTTTTTATAGAGCCCAATGCTATCTTCATATCTACCACCGCGAGCTAGAGCCACGGCTCGATTATTCATATCTCGGACGATTTGCATTAAATTATCAACCGATCGAAAAATTTGTGCTGCTGTATCAGTATCCCCTCTTTCTAAAGCATGTCGGCATTCCGATTGTTGGATAATTTCATTGTTGCTATCAATCTTCTTTGCTTTTTCCAGAGCTTCTTGGCTGGCTGTTTCATTACCTAAACTAAGGTTAGTGTCGGCAATGTCCACTAATCTTTTTATATTCATCGGAGAAATTTTTTGAGCTTTTTCAAAACATATCAAAGCCTTACCATAATCCCCCCATTTGAGGTATGTCTTACCCAGTAAGTTGAGAATCAGTAAATTTTGAGGATCTTTTTTGAGTACGGCTAAACTCATCTGTTCCACTCGTTTCAGCTCACCCTTTGAATACAAAAAACGTGCATGAATCGCAAGCTTATTACTTAGCTTAATACGATCATCATTAATAAATTGCTGTAAAAGTCTTTCAGCTTCATTAATTTTATCTCTTTCTAGCAAACGAATAATTTTCAATTCAAATGATCTTTGCTCACTTGGTGTATTATTTTGTTGAATAGTCCATACTAAAGTTTTAAAGAAGTCGTCATTTTCAAATGGTTTTTTGAGGACATTATCAACACTCATTTCTTTAACTATTGGAATGTCTTCATTTTGGATGAGTGAGCTTATGACAATAATAGGGACACTTACAAATCCGTGATTACGAATATTTTGGATTAGTACGGGTCCTAGAACTCCTGGCACCCGCCATTCCATCAGTATGACACCTGGTTCCGGTTGATTCGTTAGTTGAGCGAAAGCTGTCACACCATCTTCATAAAAGTCTATTTTTTTTACACCAATTTTTTCCAAAAGTTCTTGAACATGATGAAGATTATCTGTATCTGAGTCAATCACGACAGCATGCTTTATTCCTAAACAATTCTGCGAAGAACCACTACCTCCTTTTACCTCAGTTTCTAAATTGTATTTTTTGCGGGCTCTTTCAACCAAAGGTGCTAGCTTAGAGTTGATGACTTCAACTTGATTTAGTGTAGCACGGCAGTCATCTAAACGGTTATTGAGGTACTGAGCCTCAGCAAGAGACAGCAAGCAATGAGCCGAACCTGGAGTATAAGCGATTAGATTTTGCTCAAAAACAAGAAGATTGCGCATCGCTTTTTCCTCAGTCAGGTATTTCCTAAGGTATTCTGCAGATGTTAACACATCGTTTTTCTTTTTAATGGAATGTAAGGAAAACAGGTCTTCAAATTCAGCAATAAGATCATCTTTTATATATGCTTTACGATGCCAGGAAAGAAGACCTAATTCAAAGGCCAAAGAAAGAATATGAAGCTCCTTTTCAGGTTCTAATAGTAAGCTAACCCGGATTTGCCTCAGGACTGGCTCATGAACAATAAGCTCCAGCAAATTTATAATATTCACTTCATCCGTAGAAAACGAGGACGTTATTAGCCAATCCACTTTCTCTACTTCAATAAAATGAACCGCATCTTTTAATTTACTGACTGCCGTAATATGCTTATAACCCATATCCTTAAGTAGATCTGATAACATTTGCCGAACCGTCGACGCAGCTTCAACTACCAAGATATTTGTAAAATCCTTATCAAACAGCATTTTTCGCCCCTCCACTCAGTGTGGAACTTATCAATGGAATGGAGCGAAATTTTTCATCAGCAGGAATCAAATCCTGGAATTCACTTTTTGATGTATCAAGAACCATAATTTGAATCATCAAACCCTGGTTTTCTTGTACTGCTTCATTGGACTCATCATTGATAAAGATAATGCGTCCCCAACCGCTCAGTGAAACATTTCTATCTTGGATATGAAGTTGAAAATGAATATCTTCGTCTATTTTATAACCTTTAGTATCACAACAAAGATAAAAGCCATGACGTCCAACTTTAATGAATGGCGTATCATTTCCTCCGTCCAAGGAGGCAGCAAGCTGGATCACTTTCATTGAGTCAGGTCTTTGATCTTCAATAAGAAGAGGGTTTATAGCTAAATCAATTAAATGATTCATATTTATAGGTTTTTTCAAGACCTTAACGACACCTTCATTTCTTAGTACCCATATAGGTGGATCAACGTATCCAGTAATCACGATGATCGGTACAATTTTTTCATGTAAAATACTCTTGATTAATTGATACCCGTTAAATCGGGGCATTTTTATATCCGTCACAACAACATCTATATTTTGTTCTTTAAATATTGCTAAAGCCTCATCACCGTCCGAAGCTTCAAAAACATATAAGCCCGCATCAAAGAGGTGAAATGCTATGACTTCCCTGATCATACCCTCATCTTCAACTACTAGCACTGTCCTCTTCTCAGTCATAGCATCCTCTAAGCCGACAAAAAATCACTGTAATTAAAAAGAATGACACTTCCCGATTTCTTTCGCTCACCATGGTAAAGGGGGTTTTTGTCAAAAAACTGTTGATAAAGTTTTATTTCTAATTCAAACCTAACGTTCTTTTTAAAATTATTTTCAGACCAATCTAAAAAGTGATCCTTAACATTAATTTGACGTTTACTCAAAATATGCTTCAATTGACGAGATTCATCCACCCTTTTTTCCACCATTTGTCTATACCCATCAAAATACTGAAGACGATGAAGAAGTCGCGATGTTAATACGGAGGTAGCCGATTTTCGTATGTAACGATCTATATTAATAGCAATGTCTTCTATGATATAAACTAAGTTTGTTCCTCTTTCGATACCGTTGAGCAAATTTAAAAGGAAGCGTGCATCGATCTTATCACTTGTTATTAGTTCTCCCCTTTTCTTATACTGGGCGGAAATATACCCATAGAGATTACCCATAATAGTTTCTAAGGTTTCCAGATCAGAAACAATCATGGAATTTTTTGTATCGAATTTTTCAAATAACTCTCTGAATTCCAATAATTCAGCATGAATACTATAATAGATAAAGTAGACAAAAGGGATATATTGGGCTAGTGGTTTATCCATTGGAGAATTTTCTGGCATATTCCATGGTTTCAGAGGCAATATGTTAGATAAAAATTGCTTCAATGTATATTCGCTTGCTAGTGGGCCTATTTGATCGCTGTAAACCCCTCTTTCCACATCGTGAATTATATCTCCCAGATAATAAGGTTCGCCGTTAGAAGCTAATATATTAAAAAAATGTAGGTTCCTTGGAAGTTGTCCCGCCACAGCAAGTAACATAATCAGATGCTGCAAATATAAGTTATCAACAACATAATGATATTTCTTATTTGCCAAAATATCGTTGACTAATAGTTGCCAGACATCTGAAGAGATAGGATAATCATGATCGACAGCAACCCTTTTTTCTCCACCTTTGTCAACAATATTAATATGTTTAGAAAACTGGTTCATTTGAAAGTATCCTATCCAAATACTTTTTTGTCATCGGTTCGTTAGTTAAATATGTTACATTTCAATTAGCTATTCCGATCAAAGAGAAGGGAGGCTTTTCACTACAGCCAAGAAAAATGTATTATTACAGTCTATTATAAGTATCCTCAGCGACAAAAAAACTTTATCTTCATGAGGAATTATAGTAGTGCATAGAAATCTTTGGGAAAAGTAAAATTCTACGAAGGAGGAGGGTATGGGGTAAAGTACCCTCTACCCTTAATTGGCTGTCACATACGAGCTGGTTATAGCGATTAGCAGGAAATCGCCAACCTCCTCCATCAACCTTCCAAACTCAACTTTGTAAAAGGTCCTTGAATGGCTATGGTCAATCCTTGCACCTGCATATTGGCAAATAGTGTTTTGCCATCGGGAGCAAAGCACACACCCGCAAACTCTCCATAGCCAGCGGCATTTCGTGCTATGTCGTAAATCTTACCAGTCTTGCTGATCATTCTAATATGAGGTGTACGCTCACCATCTTCAGCTACCACCAGATCCCCCCATGGACTCACTGTAATATTATCAGGCATGTCCAGTTCGTCACGACTTTGGGATTCGGCAACCAAAGTTAGGGTATTGGCATTAAGAGAGATCCTAAAGATTTGCCCAGCTCCAGCCGGACCACCACTGGTACTTGTAAAGTATATACCTTGCTGCGAAAACCAAATACCTTCTCCGCGAGATATAATAGCAGCCCCTATTTTTTGTGCCCGGTAACGGAGATCATCTTCTTTGCTATCTTGCTGATCAAGGTTGACCCACTCTAGGGACAGTTCCTCACCGATTTTAAGTCCCGATGAAGCTAAAGACATTTTGGGTTTTCCTTTAATGGCTAAAGCTTGAAAAGCACCTACGAACGGTTTCTTCTTGTCATTTGGTAGCAGTCGGTATAGGCAACTGTCACCCCGGTCTTCAGTGAGGTAGGCTGCATTCGTTTCCGGTTCAATGCAAACGGCTTCATGGTTAAATCGTCCATAACTTTTAATGGGCCGCGCGGACACTAAGAGGGGAGTCTGGGGGTCACAAAGAAAAACATAACCATGACCCTCGGCGATGGTTTCCTCACAGGATAGCCAGCCCCACGGGCTGATGCCACCAGCACAATTTAAGTGGGTTCCTGCTAAAACCATGTTGCGACTGATTACCTTATGGCTTTTTTCCTCTAAAACAAGACGACTTACCCCCCCTACTCCACGACTATCAAAAGCCTGTTTGGGGGCTGATCCTGGTGAATATGGCTGTGGAGCCCGATGGCTGGGGCTCAGTTCGTGGTTACGCATCAGCACCAGCTGGGTTCCCACCTTAAAACATCCCATTCCATCGGGACGCCCGGGACTTGTAAAGCCATCGTCCATCTTGAGCCCACTACGATCTAGAATTTTATAGGAAAACCCTGCTGGCAGATCAATAATTTTCTGAGGATCTTTCATCAAGGGGGCGCTTTGCGAGCCAGTTTTCCCGAATGCTCTCGATGAAAAGCCAAGGAGTGACTTGGCAGTTAAGGCTCCCATACTACTAGAAATAAACTTTCTTCGGTGCAATAAACTCATGTGCTCTCCTTGATACCAATGCCTATCTATGGATCTACTATTTTGCTAGGGTTTTGTCGAACAGATGTACTCTACGTAGGACTGCATGTTTAGCACTGTCAATATGCTTAGTCATGCAAAAAACTACATTTAAAAGAATTTAATCATATAAGATTAATGCTGTCTACGAATCAAAAATTCTTTGGGCTCATGCCTCCCCAGTATATTACAAGGCTAAAAAATCTTTTCTCTGATTTCCCAGTAATATTTTTTCTTGCGAGCAATAACATATTGCGGCATACGAAACTTATGTTGGTTTTGGATAGCATCATCGATGGTACGTATATTTAAGGATTCACCAGGTAACTTGGCATGCATCCGTGTAAAGTTATAATAAAATACACGAGACTGGCTGTCGTCATCAAAATAGAAGTATTCTTTTAATGCTTGTCCATCCACATCATAATAAGCAATTTCCAGGCGAAACCGCTTCTTTCTATCTGTGGTTTTTTCAAATAGCATAGTATCGGGCCGCATTACATGAGCATCCCTTAATTCCATAGCTTTTTTCAATCGAGTATCAACATCAACGATAAGTTCTTGACAATTATGGCAGGATCTTGCTGCGATATCGTTTTCTGCCCCGCAGGATTCACAAACTTTGAAACGAAATCTAAAATTGCAGTGTATAATTTCCTGGGTGTCAGGCTCTTGGTGAGCTCCCTTGCATTTTCTGCCGAAATGCTCTGTAACTGTTCCTTGGCCATCCGTGCGTCCCCAGAAGGTGTTCACGAAGCCGCACTGAGGACAGTTCACTGAGACCGCTTCAGAATCTGTTGGTCTTTTATCCTCTATCTCCGGATGATAAAGATCATAGCCTAGGCCAGTATAATCTAAAAGGAGGCAATCTTTTTTTCCAGGAGCAAGTCTGAGACCACGCCCCACAATCTGCTGATAGAGACTCACCGACTCTGTCGGTCTGAGTAAAGCGATCAAATCAACATGGGGAGCATCGAATCCCGTTGTTAGCACTGATACGTTCACCAAGAATTTTAACTGTCGGGCTTTGAATTTTTGAATGATTTCATCTCGTTCTTTGCTGGCTGTTTCACCGACGACAATAGCGCTTAAGTCCTGAGGAAGAAGACCAAGGATTTCTTTAGCATGTTGGACCGACGAGGTAAAAATCATTACACCCTTTCTCTCATCAGACATACTCACAATATGACTAATGATTCCCGGTGTCACTCGGGTTTGCTCGGTAAGCGTTCGCTGAATATCAGTCATGGAAAAAAAACCAGAGCTACCAATCTTAAGCTGTGAAAAATCGTAGCAAGCTACAGGTGCATCAATCTTCACTGGAGGAGTTAGAAAATTGTTCTTTATCATATATCTTAACGACAGCTCGTAGATGCAACTTTTGAAAAACCTCAGTTCATCACTTGCCACGAAGCCACTGTAATGGAATTCGAAGATCCATCCCATACCTAAACGATAAGGGGTTGCTGTTAAGCCCAGCACACATAGATGCTTGTTATGCGATTGTAGCTTACGGATAACCTTCAGGTACTGAGTATCCTCGTCGAGAGAAATCCGGTGACACTCGTCGATAATCAAAAGGGAAAAATTAGCGAAAAAATTTCCTTGCGCCCTAGCAACAGATTGAATACTACCGAAAATAACTTTACTATCCTGATCCTTACGATTTAAACCAGCAGAATAAATTCCTGCTTTAAAACCATAACTTTCATACTTACCATGGTTTTGCTCTACTAGCTCTTTAACGTGTGCTAGAACCAAAACCCGTCCTTTCGCTATTCTTGCCAGCTCAGCAATTACTAGGCTTTTACCAGCACCAGTTGGCAAAATGATCAATGCAGGATTAC
>JBNKNM010000248.1:0-7359 GCA_050293845.1 Pseudobacteriovorax sp.
ATCATTTGAGGGGTTGAAGGTGCATGTATTCGGCAGATTTGCCGCAGCAATGATGATTCTGCGACAAGGTTAACTTTCAGTTGGCATTAAAAGCTTTTCTTCTTATTGTGTTGCCTAGAGTCAACACTTAATTGTCATAAATAGATTAAATCGAGATATGGATGATTCTCCTTTTTGAAGAGGACATCATACCAAAACCAATCACATCTTCTAGCTACTGGCTATAGTTCTATAACCGCTTTCAACCTTCGTCAATTAATACTGCCTTATTTTTTGACATACAAACGATACCGCCTTGAAGAAAAACGCGATTCGCTTACTGGAATTGTCGGCAAACTGCTAGAAGAAAGTACTTTTCGTTGTCATCCTATCCCTGTGCGACACGAGGCTACTTAGAAAGGTGTTTCTCATGAAGAAACTATTTGTACCACCAGATAAACCTACCGTCCTGAATAAAGAAACGGACGGAACAATGTACCAAGGCCGAAAGATGACTAATGACTGGATCAATATGGATACTTACTTCTTCATAACACCTCCTAAGGTGGCATCGTGTCGCACAAGAGAAATTAAAACGGAATGTCAACTATCTACTTTATAGTAAGTATCTGACGCACAAGGATATTTATTTTAGGCATCAAATAAATTTGCATTATTTTAATGATAGCCTTCTCTTCAGACTATGCCTATATATACAAGATTAGATCTAAATCGGGATTAAAAAATTAACTTAGGAGTTTGGTGTAATGATCAGAAAACTAGCTCAGTACGGGATGCTACTATTCTCGTTAACGATGTCATTAAAGTTGCTTGCTACCCCAGATCCAAATTTCCATATTTACCTTATGGTGGGACAGTCTAACATGGAAGGTGCAGCCCCCATTGAGGATCAGGATCAACAAACCAATCCCCGCGTTTTGGTTTTGCAGGATGAAAACTGTCCCCAACTTGGAGCTTCCTATGGACAGTGGCGCGTCGCATTTCCTCCCCTTATACGCTGCCTTAGCAATCTTGGCCTTGGACCTGGTGACAATTTTGGCAAAGTTATGGCCGCAAACTCAGCATCTCAGATATCTATAGGGTTGGTGGGAGCGGCCCATGGAGGTCAGAAAATAGAGTACTTTCTTAAAAATTGCGATAGCTACAATGCTTGTACACCGACATTTGGTAGCACTCCAAACGGCTTTCGAGGAGGCTATGCGTGGTTACTAGACCTTGCAAGAAGGGCTCAGCAACGTGGTGTCATAAAGGGTATTATTTTTCATCAAGGAGAAAGTAATACAGGCGATCCAGAGTGGCCAGGTCGTGTCAGGCAATTCGTTACTGACATAAGAAATGATCTCGGCATTGGAAATGTGCCATTTATTGCGGGAGAGCTGCCCTATCCAGCATGCTGCGCAAGCCACAATCCTCTGATTCATCAGTTACCATCAATTATTCCTAACGCTCACTACGTAACTGCCGAAGGCTTGAATATCCATGACCAATACCACTGGGACTCAGCAGGTGTCAGGGAAATGGGACGACGATACGCTGTTAAAATGCTAAGCCTCGTGGGCGGTGGCGGAGGCGATGACAGTAACTCTATTGTCATCCGCATGCGAGGAGTTGTAGGTGATGAGCGTGTCAGCTTAGAAGTCGGTGGCGTCACCATTCAATCATGGACTCTTAATACCAATATGGCTAACTATAGCTTAAATACTGCTGCTACTGGTGATATCCGGGTTGCATTTACAAATGACAATGGAGATAGAGATGTTCAGGTTGATTATATAGTTGTTAATGGAATGGTGCGACAAGCTGAAGATCAGCCTGACAATACGGGTGCGTGGGGTGATAGCCGCTGCGGCGGTGGTAGCTATTCCGAATGGCTTCACTGCAATGGATCTATCGGATTTGGTAATGTGAATTAAGATTTCGAATAGGAAAATTTGCCCATAGCTTATGTTTTGGCAGAATTCGAATTTGCCTTGCAAGCGATGAGTTTCTCGAATTCTGGCTAAATTTTATGCTGGTGGGTCGGTCAGGCAGTCAATAGTTCATACATGAACCAGTGATAACTTTTTTAAAATTTTAATCACAATTTAAAATTTATATATAATTACAAGTCTTTTTGACATTCTTAATCATTACCTTGGAATGTTCCGGACTATTGGAGTCCTGCTTTTTGCCAGCCCCCTGGTCCAAAACCTTCATCAAGGCGCTCATGGTCTATAGCTTTTGCCATAAGAGCGTCGAATCCCGCATCCAAGCACTCGGCTTTAGGTTTTCAAAAGAGATGCCACTCAGGAAGTAGATTATAAGCCAAAGACTTGATTCAGGTTGATGTCAAATGCTTCTACTTACACTGCTTGCCCCTTCGGGCAAAATGTAGCCGACACCGTTTCTGGTTATAATATACTGTAATTACTTATATCTATAAGATGAACTAGCTCGGTACGCTTTTTGCAATTTTATCACCAGACTGCGTGAAATGGTGAGGTCTTCGCACTGTTAAGTAAAACAGGCCAAGTATGTCATTAAACCTAGATAGGGGATAGGATGAAACAGCAAAGCTTAGCGATCATGATTCGGGATCAAGTTAAAAAAAACTCTGAAAGAATGGCTCTGTTTGCCAAAAAAGATGATCATTGGCAAGGAATCAGTTGGACAAAGATGGGACAAAAAATTGATTGGGTGGCCTGTGGACTATTAAAACTGGGAGTTCAAGCAGGAGATATGATTGGGATCTTTGCTCAGAATAGTCCCGATTTTGCAATGATCGATTATGGCATCATTAGCACAAGGGCGGCTACCGTCCCCATCTATGCCACCAATACAGAACAGCAAACTGCATTTATTATTAATAATGCTCGCATCTCTACTCTATTTGTTGGCGGGCAGGACCAATACGATCGATGCAAAAACCTCTTAGGAATCTCGCCCTATTTAAAGACGTTGGTTGTCATTGATGAAACAGTTGATTTAACCAACACTCCCGAAGGCGTTTTCTCCTATAAAGATTTTTTAAAATTGGGACAGATTTCAGATTCAGAGAATGAACTTTCTTCTCGAATTGCGACGTCTCGGCCAGACGAGATTTGCTCGTTAATCTACACATCAGGCACAACTGGTGAACCAAAAGGCGTGATGCTGACACATGCGAATTTTTTCTGCCAGCTTCGTGCCCTTGACCAGCGATTTACACTTTCCGAAGATGATATTGAACTCAGCTTTTTGCCATTAAGTCATGTCTATGGGAAATGTTCTGGCTACTGGGTTCAGGCGCATGGTGCAACTGTCTACTACTGTAAAGATCCTCAAAATATAATGGACTACTTCAAAGAAGTGAGACCTACGTTTATGGTCGGTGTCCCTAGACTTTATGAAAAGATCTATGGTGTTATCTATGAAAAACTAAAAACTGCACCTCGATTAAAGCAGAACTTATTTCATTGGGCAATCAAGGTGGGGCGTAAACGCAACTACCGCTTCTTTGACAATAAATCCGTCGGTTTCTTGTTAGAGCTTCGTTACAAGCTGGCCCAAACCTTAGTTTTGCAAAAGATCAGTAATCTATTTGGTGGTCGCCTCCGTTTTTTCTCGGTTGGCGGCGCACCATTAGCTAAAAAAATAGAAGAATTTTTCTTAGCCACTGGAAATTTTGCAGCCCAGGGATATGGTTTGACTGAAACAACAGCCATTGTAACCTGCAATGCCCCTGGAAAATTCAAGCTCGGGACAACAGGCACCGTCATAGACCATTGCCATATTCGCCTTGATGACGAAGGTGAGGTTTTAGTTAAAGGAGACAACGTCACCTCAGGTTACTACCGTAATCCTAAAAAGACAGCTGAAGCATTTACAGTCGATGGTTGGTTTAAAACCGGTGATATCGCTCAACTAGATGAAGAAGGCTTCCTGAAAATCACTGATCGAAAAAAAGATTTGATTGTCACAAGTGGAGGAAAAAATATTTCACCCCAGCATATCGAATCCCAGCTTGGTCGAGATCCCTTTATAGAACAGGTTTACGCTATCGGCGATGACCGCCATTTTATTTCCGCTCTGGTTGTACCGTCCTTTACTTCTTTAAGAGATTATGCCAAAACAAAAGGAATTGCTGGACAATCCAACATTGATCTCATTCGTGATCCTAGAGTCATTCAATTCTATCAATCACGTATTGATCGCGCTTCAAAAGATCTAGCAAATTTTGAACGAGTTAAGAAATTCACACTATTGCCAGAGGAACTAAGCCAAGAAGGAGGCGAGCTAACGCCTACAATGAAAGTAAAGCGCAAAATTATAAAGCAAAAATATAAAGAAGTCATAGATGGAATGTACTATTAGTTTAAACATCGATGATATGGTGCTGATTGAACCGTGCATTTTTGCAACTAGCGTCTTGAGGGGGCAAAGCCCTCTATGGCTTTTGAGAGGACATTGTCGGTTAAAGCCTAATTATCGGTTCTGATGCATCTAACTGGTCAAACTATTTTTGCAGCTCTATAGCTGGCAGTATAAATCTCATCGACTTTCAAGACCTATGATTTTAGAAGAATTTTTCCCAAAACCCCGTCACATGATAAAAGAACAAATTCTAGAAATCATCTATCTATTAATCGAGGAGCTAAAAGGAGATATAATGATAGGATTATATTTGGATTTAGTTTGGTTTTAAGTGAGCTTTCTAAGAGCTTTTATTAAAAAGATCCATTACAAGGGCAAAGAGTTCTTGAGCACGGTTTGTACAACCCAAAGCCCCCCGATTAATAGCCATTTTCTTATATTCTGGTAAAACGGATGATGTATAGATTACAAAAGGAGTCTTAATTCTCTTTTTACGCAATTTCTCTAAAAGCACATAGCCCTCTTGAGGACCTTCTTTGCGTCCCATGTCCGAAATAATTACAGCGAATTTTTCTTTATTCAATATAGTTAGTGCTTCTTCAGTAGATGAAGACAATGTGAACTCTAGTCCTTGTGCCTCAAATGCTTGCCTTTCATGTTTATTGTTGCTTGGATTGTCGTCAACCCACAAAATGCGATTATTCCACTTTTGTGAAGATTGCTTTTGCATAGTTTTAGATACTAATTCTACAACTTCGTTTAGCTGAGACTTGCTAAGATCGACCCCACTCTCACGTGTTTTAGAAATTGCTGCAGTAAGTGATGCAGTCGCTGTTAACTGGGTTTTAAGAAAATTTTCCTCATTATTAAAGTCCGAAGGACCATATAGTTTTCCATGATGTTTTGCGACCAACCATAAAAAACCAATGAAGACTAAGACGGGAAAGATTACCATGAAGTAGACTAGGGGAGCGATATGATGACTAATATTTTGGCCTAAGGCTACAACTAATGAGGCGAATCCATAAACGAGAACAATAAAAAGAGCAATTATACCCAGGGGGCTTTTTGTAAATCCTTTTGCTGACTCAGAGAATTTCTTAATTTCCATCAGACCCTCTTGATAGCTTTTACACCATAAATTCATATACATATATTTTGTGAAAAGTTCCAGACTATACTTAACTATATTCTGAATTATGGCTGCACGAATCTAGTTGTAGCCATCGGTGATAATATCAAATTTTAACTTCAGCTCAGAGGCACACATAACGGAAAAATACACAAAAGTATAATTATAAATTTAAACTAAGTATGCTTTCTATTTTCCAACCCAGTTTGCATTTCGGAATTTAAAACCAGAAATTTAAATAACTAATGGGTAAGGAATATGAATCTTCTTCCTTCAACAAGGCATCAGATTTCTGATCCAAAGATTGCGATTCTGACTTGATATCTATAGGAGGTAGCCAAAGCTTCTTTTGCTTTTACTTTCAATTTTTCCATCATAGCTAATGTCGAGTCTGAGCCGGTTTCCGATAGGAGTTTCTTAATGGCTGGCTCTGTTTTCGAAGGAGAATCACATCCAAGGTTACATTGTGCTTACTCAATTCCAAATCAGATAAATAAGACAATGAGAGCTTCGAACGATAAGCAACTCCTTGAAGGATAGGTAAATCGAAGCTGTAAATTCCATTCCCAGAGTTATATAAATGTTATATTATGGCATAATTTGGTGGACATCCATCAACCAATATCCTGATTTCCACTTTGGCTTAACAAATTTACGACAACTAGAGAAATACCCTTGTGTTTTTATGCATTTAATGCGTCAGCAGGTAATAGAGGATAATGGCTTTACTAGCAAAAAGCTCTCATAAACATATTCTTCTTTGGTTACAGCTTCACACTTAGGCGGATCTGAACCAAGACCAACATGCTCTAAAATCTTTGGTGGCTATAGCACCTGCCTCTATAATCGATGCGATGGCTCTTACATTTCCACCGCAGCAAGGACAAACGGTTAAATCAATGCCGAAAGTCTTTTTGAGCAGTTCAATACCTAGTAGTCATTTCAACCTGCAATCCTGGGTCACTTGAGGAGTCCTTAAGGCTTTTAGGATCATCCCATGCGAACCCATCATCCCTGATAGAGACAATAATTGCGGGCCTAAGTTTACTGTGCGAGGAAAGACAACCATAATAATTGACCTGATGCTTATATGCAGGTGGTATTATTGATGCTAATTCTTCAATAAACTCCATTGGCGAAAACATGACGTGAGTGGCACCGTCATAAGAATTTTTCAATTCATAGAGGATGTTTTCATCCTCACTAAGACTGATGCGATCATGAGATACTGGACCGCGACCTAGTTTTTCTAAATGGTCCCTCTCATGAGCTTTGATTGACGAAGCAGCGTGGATCGAAAAACCGTTCATCGACACGCAGCCATAAGACTGATTTTTAGAAATTTCTTCCTCAAAACCAAAACTGCTGCCAATCCTCCTTACCTTTAAACCTGCCCTAGGGCCTAGGGCAACCCGGCTGGAAACTGAGGCTCGCTTCATTTGAGATAAGACTCCATAATCTTGACTGGCTTCGTTGCCTATATTAACTTCTTCCCCATCTCCTGATAACCGAGCTGTTTTCCGCAGATGCTTTATCACTCGGCGAGAGACTCCTCGCACACCACACGCCAGCTCTTCATTCTTTATCACATGAAGTCTGGTAAAATCGGCTTACCATCTTCTCCTGTAGTGTAAAGCCCATCCAAGACGAGTAGGTGAAATTAAATTGTTAGAGACGTGCATTGCAAATCTTCAGAAATGATTAGCTAAAAAGAAGAGGTTTTCTTCAAATGGGAAAAAGCAAAACAATAAAATCAATAGTATCCATAATCAGATTACGAATATTCGTAAAAACTTCCTTTTGGACACTACTGCGGCTAAAAACATCTTAGAAATGGCGGCTGGTGCAACCGTCCAAAATGCTTTGAAGGATGAAAATCCTGGTGAGAATCCCCC
>JBNKNM010000249.1:0-7345 GCA_050293845.1 Pseudobacteriovorax sp.
TTGATAAGGGTATGAAGCGCTCCCTATATTTGCTGAAGCCTGGAAAAAGCAGTTCGATCTTTCTGATGAATTCGAGGCAAATGGCTTTGATTGGAATACCGCAACGTCTGTCAGGCCAGTCCAAAGGGTTTTTCATAAGAGCAAACTTAAAGATTGGGAGAGTCAAGGGTATCAAATTCGTGAGGTTGATAGCTATCTCTAGGCTATTTTAACTTCAGATATTCCCCCGAATTTTTATGCTCTCCTCCGAGTCTCTGTATCGGAAGACATCTTTCAACTAATGAGTTTTTACAGATCCCAAAGTTAGCAGGGGAACGGAAAGTTTCCCTGGGCTGTCGATTAAGCGGGGGGTGTTACCACCCCAATGACTGTCGCCAGTCAACACGCTCATCTAAGAACCGTGCTTGAAAGTTGGCCCTTCACACGGCTCAAGCCTGTATTGAGCTAATAAAACCCAGCTACTAATCAATTGCACTGCCTACTCAAGTCACCCGTCAACCACTCTCTTCACTTTCCTATCGCGTTTTGCGAAGTAGTCATGATATTCGGGATCAAATGGGTTTGCACATGCTTTAATTTTTACGTGACGGCGTATTGGAGTTGAGGCCGCTCTAGCCAAACTCAATCGCTTTGGTCCACTCTTACCAGTAACATAGATCGAAAGAACACCTTTCAGATTTTTTTCTGCAAAGTATTTCTTCCAGACCCAAGCACTGCTTTTCTGAGGGTGACGCCTTCTAGCCCAAGCCCATAATGCCTTGTATATCTGATGATCAACATAGTTATATGTCTTCTTTGACACAACATGCCGGAAGTAATTCGCCCATCCTATGATCATAGGATTTAGAATGCGAATCAGATTTTCTGTTTTACATGTTGGATACTGTTTGATCGTAGCTCGAACTTTACTGAGAAATGCTTTCACATTCCTCTTGGAAGGTTTGATAAGAAGCTTACCTTTGTACTTCCTTACATTATGTCCGAGAAAATCGAAACCTTTGTCTATATCTGTGATTACAGTTTTCTTTTCAGATAATGTCAGACCACGCTCTTTGAGAAATTCAACAACAACAGGTTTAACCTGCTTTTCGAGAACCTCCCAGCTTCCGCAAGATATCACGAAGTCATCAGCATAGGTCACCATATGAACTTTATCCAATGGCTTCATTGCATTCCTTACTTTAGCCTCTAAACCGAGCAGGGTTAGATTTAACAAGGTAGGAGAGATAATTCCTCCCTGAGGTGTTCCCTCCATTGTGGGAAAAAGCTTCCCTTGATCTACATAGCCACACTTCAGCCATTTCTTCAGGATTGATTTGTCCATCGGAATGTTGTTGGCTAACCATTCGTGACTTATCTCGTCGAAACAAGATCTTATATCGCCCTCCAGTACGTACCTGGCTGACCTTTTCCTCGAATAGATGTTAAAACACTGTTCGATTGCATCGGCACAAGAGCGTTTGGCTCTGAAACCGTATGAGTTTGGGCCACACATAGTCTCCGCTACGGGTTCCAGGGCAAGTAGGTGCAAACTTTGTTGTCCGCGACACTGCATGCTTGGGATTCCTAGCGGCCGTTTTTGTCCGTTCTTTTTGGGAATATAAATACGTCTCAAGGGTTGGGGGCGGTAACCCCTTCGATTAAGATGGCTTACAGCCGTTAGCTTGCGCTTGGATGTGTTCCATAATACACCATCAACGCCAGGGGTTTTAGCCCCCGTGTTACTTGAAACTCGCTTTATCGCCATTAACTTGCCATAATACGAGTGAGTCAGGAGCCACTGTAAAGATTTAACTTTACCAAACTTCCTGTCTCTAGTTGCTTTGGCAATACGCATTTGCAGACGCCTCACCTGCTTTTCAACTTGTGGCCAATCAATGTCCTCCCAAGTTTCGAATTTGGCTGCGGGCGCACCAGTCAATGAATCTTTCACCATTGCCGTCATTTGCTTTCCCCCATTACAGTCGATTCTACAAACTTTCTTGCCATTACAGACCTGTCGGACGTGGGCTTGATTTCGCACCAGGTAACCTTTAAACCCGTATCCGCCTCATTACAAAGCGGCATTCGCTTCTTCCGACATCCCATTCCTGCTACCCCATAGGCTTTCCTCACGGTTAGCTTTCCTGATAAGACAGGAGAGCAACAGGTTTTCCACGTTCCACCTTAGAAGTATTACTGGCTCAGGTGCCTACTTTCGACCGGGGAGCTTATTGACCACGAAGACCCAATCCACAACTGTCTTCCTGCTCCTTTTATCTTTTTGCTAAGGCGTATCAATCATTTTCGCCTACTTTACTTACGATCTTTATCATAGGTTCACTTCTGTTCACCTCTACCAGCTCCCTAGCACTCATCCGGCTTATGATTGCCAGAAGGTCCGTCCTCTCGCGAATCTGAACCTGCCCATTAAAGCTTCGTTACATTGTCCCTGCTGCTCTTTATTCAAGCAGGTAGGTTTATCCAGTGGTATGGATAGTTACTTCTTCATAACACCTCCTAAGGTGACATCGTGTCGCACGAGGATAGGTAAAACGAATATGGAAATTCCTCTACGTAAGTTTTATAACTGTCACATTATGACATAATTTGAATTGAAATTAACTGGTAAGAATGCGACTTTCCCATCAAGGGAGTTCAGATTTACAGGCAGGCCGACGGAATATCTTAGTAAGTGACATTGAACTATGATGGGCCTTTAAAAACTTTTGGTCGGCTGCAACTAGGTTCAAGGGAATATCTACCAGAAAGCTTCTTTTCGAATTTCCTTGTTTAAAGTCAAAGCTATGGAAAGATCATTTTTGGAATCCAAGCTATTATGTGGGAACAGTTGGTAATATCTCGAAAGACGAAGTATTGCGATACGCTTTTTAACTTAATCAAGTAGCAATTGTCGAGCCAGTCCACGATCGTGACATGAATGCTGCACTGAACATTCTCCGATTCGGGCGTGAATCGCTGGTACCTGAAGTGGCCCAGGAATCCCCCACTATAGCCGTTTCAGCGGTTTAGTGGTGGGAGGTTGTCAATGGTTTGTGACAGCAGAGCATCATAGCATTCGATTTTTCGCTAGCCCCAGTGACATACCTTATAAATATAGCACGTTACAAAGTATTCTATTTGTATATGGCATCAAACCGACTACTTATGAGCAATATTCGGGTCGTTATGAGACCTCATTTTAACCTATAGTGAAATTTATGAAAGATTATAAAGAAAACACAGCAAATTATAAACGAATTGAGAAGGCGATAAGGTTTGTTGAACGAAATTTCCAAAACCAACCGTCTTTAGAAGATATCGCCAAGAGTTCTGGTTTAAGCAAATACCATTTCCAGCGATTATTTAAAGATTTTGCAGGAATTACACCTATACAATTTATGCATTACTTAACGGTCCAGTATGCTAAAAAAAGTCTTGCTGAAGGAAATACAGTGATTAACTCAGCCCTTGATGTAGGCCTATCGGGCGGTAGTAGACTCTATGATATGTTTGTCAAGATCGAAGCTATGACACCGGGAGAGTACAAAGAATTAGGAAAGGGGGTTAAAATAGCTTTCGGAATCTCTAGTACTCCCTTTGGAGATACGTTAATTGCCACCACAGACCGTGGACTTTGTACCCTTAGATTTTTGGATAATAAAGCTGATGCACCGCTAGTACTGCAAGAACTGAAAGTTTCGTGGCCCAATGCAGTTTTTCGTGAAGATATAGATACAGTGCAAAAGTTAAGCAAGACGATTTTTAACCATGATCAAGATAATAAAATATTTAAACTTTTCGTCAAGGGAACCAATTTTCAGGTGAAAGTCTGGCAAGCCCTATTAAGTATTCCTGAAGGAAGTCTTGTAAGTTACCAAGGTGTAGCTTCCTTAATAGGTAGACCAACGTCTACCAGAGCTGTAGCTTCTGCGATAGCAAAAAATCCCATAGCCTATCTTATTCCATGTCATAGAATTATTAGTAAGAGTGGTGATGTTAACAACTATCGTTGGGGCACTATTCGAAAAAAAATAATTATTGGTTATGAGGCTGCAAAAACAAAAAAGGAAAATTAAACAATGTTTGAAATCATATTTACATCAATACATTCTGACGAAGCTCAAAAGCTGCAAGAAGGGCAACCAGATGCTTATGGGCGGACTGCCGAAAGATATATATCCGATGGTGAGAGCGTTCCTTGTAGACATTGCCTTGACATTGTAGGTAAAGATCAACCTTACATACTTTTATCATATAGACCGTTTCCACAACTTCAACCCTACGCTGAAACTGGGCCTATATTTCTACACCAATCAAAATGTAGACCATATCGAGGAAGTGAAATTCCTCCCATGCTTAAGGCTAAGCAGTATATTTTGAGGGCGTATGATGAAAATAATCGTATTGTCTCAGGCAGTGGACGTATTATTCTAACCCATAATATAAAGTCAGAAGCTATAGATTTGTTTCAAAACCCTAGAACATCATATTTACATATTCGTTCGGCTAGCAATAATTGTTACCACTGTAGAATTGATAGAGTTTCAGTATAAATAGGTGAAAAACTTTACGAACATGCTAACTGCTAAAAACGGAAAGTATTTCTGAATATAGGAATTTATTCTTGCTACCGAAAATATTCTAGTTGACACATCTATTTACCCTATTGGTCCTCAGGATCAGGACCGACGATCCCTTAGTCCTGATTGTGAAAGTGAACTACCCGACTTTAATTCATTAGATACACGTATTGCACATGACACCGCGCTCTGAAACAAAGCGAAGCGTATGTTTGTTCCAGGCAGTGCCTTGTTATGTTTTGTTTATGGACACGCCACCGTCAACCAATAAAGCTACCCCAGCTGAAAAGCTCACATGTTCAGACGCAAGATACAAAGCCGATTGAGCGATTTCTTCCGCTTTATCTAAACGCTTCAAAGCGTAAGTACTTTCTACAAAAGCTATTTCTTCAGGATTCTAGACAAAGTTCTTTTTTTCTCATTTTTTAAAAACACTCAAGATTTGTCCTCCTAGTTGGGGCGAAACAGGTCCTAAAAACCAGAGTTTCTTAATCGGCGCTAGGTTTTTCAAGGACTTAAACTTTGCCTTTTCAGCAAGAAAGTTTAAGGAGTACCTAGTAAACAAAATTTTATGCTGTGGATCTCGAACCCCCGACCATGTTCGGGGATAGAGATAGCGCTCCCAAGACAAAAGATTGGGGGTAGTAATCACTAGATATCCGTCATTATGTAAAATCTTATGACAATTCTCTAAAAATGAAATAGGAGAACTTAGGTGCTCTATGATATCAAAGGCAAAAATATAGTGAAACCCACTCTCAAATGCCTTATGCCATTCTTTTTCCTCAAGATCAATATTTGGTGCCGGGTCACGCTGATATGCTGGGCATTAAAGGCGAACTAGTCATTGAGTCTTAGTCAAGGGCAGCTCACCTTCCCTCAGCCAAGCAATTCACGAGAAAGCTGGAGCATCTCACCCTGAGTAAATATCACGCGATAACCAGGTATTATGAGCTAACTGCTCTCACCGGCAACATAAACCATAAGTGGTTGAAATAATTAAGCCACAAGCTTGGATAATTTGACAAAATGCTGTCGATCTTTAACTCAACAAAATTAAGTTGTTAGGGCCTATTCTTGCCATTCAGATACTGTTAGCTCAAAATCCCCCGAAATACAAAAATTAATGTGGAAGTCGTCAGGGCCATAGGTTAGTCTAGGCTCGGCTCGAAGACTTGCAGGGACTAAGGTGATGAAACGACATCTATTGACTTTGATATCTCTAATATTTTTTGCAGCTTGTCATCCCAGTAGTCAGAAGCCAGATGTCGGCTTTCATCAAAATAGCACATATCTTTTTGCTGTTTTTGGGGATAGCCGCGATGGTAATGATGTCTACTCGTCACTGCTATCTGATGCAACTATTCTGAAAAATCCAATCGCTGTTTTGCATCTAGGGGATTTTATTTCTACACCGGATAAGCCATCACAGTATTTAGTCGTAAAAGCAATTAATGAGCACGTATTATCAAAGCAAATAAGTTTTTTACCCGTCCCCGGTAATCATGATATCGATGACTATGAAAGCCAGCAAAGATTCCTTTCGGCCTTTTATCAGGTACCATCGACGGTTTATTACTCTTTGGAAATAGACGCCTGTTACTGTATCTTCCTTAACAGTGAAGATTTAGCAGTAGATGGAGGGTTGGGCGAGATTCAGATGAGTTGGCTTACAGCACAACTAGAAATAGCAAGTCAAAAAGATGACATGTTTATAGCAATCATGATACATCACCCCCTATTCCCACAGAACCATCACAAAGACGAGCCTATCCCCAGGCGTGATGAGCTGCATGAGCTTTTTGTGAAGTTTGGTGTAAATTTGGTATTGTCTGGCCACGAACACAGCTATAGCCATATTGAGCAAGATGGAGTTCACTATATCGTTTCAGGAGGAGCTGGTTCCTCCTTATACAATAAAGCAGGACCCAGCAGTGCTTTTTTTCATTATCTTAGGTTGGAAAAGGTTCGTGAAGTCAATCGATTGTATTTATCGGCCATAGGACTAACAGGGATTCGTTATGATGCGTTTTATCTTGATTACTAGTATTTACACAATCATCTTTTGGTTTTTACCGCTCAATCTGTACGCGGATAACCTTGGTATTGGCATTGGCTCCTATGAACCCCGAGACGGATTACTGAGAAGCCTCTATAAAGAAAGCCCGCGAAGCTACAATCTATCTTATCAACACAGCATCCACAGCTCGCAACTCAATTTTTTTTCAAATCTTAGCTATCTTAATTTTGAAAGCGGTATTTCCAATCTGGAGAGCTATACCAGTCTCTATAATATATCTTTTGGCCTTGCTAAAAATTTATCACCTCAAAGTAACCCCATTTCTTTTCATTTAGCAGCTGGGGTCAGCCTTCTGCGACTTGAAATTGAAATTGAAGACGAGCAGCAAGATATCCGCATCGAGGGTGAAAAATCGTGGGCTTTAGGCAGTTTTTTTCGCATGGTTGGCTCCTATCAATTGCACGAAAATCTCGCTTTGCAACTTGCAATATCTGAACAAAACGTTTTGGGACGTGTATATGGTAATATCAACTTGAGTGGCCATGCCCTTACACTCTACGTGATCTATCAGTTATGGGAATGACAAAAGTTTGAATGACATCCTTCTTTAGGTAGGTGTAATTCACATACATTGTAAGATCATCGAATCAAACTCTTGCTAGTGCATGGTTGAACTTCAACGACGGCAGGGGAACGGAAAGGTTTTTTTGAATATAGGAATTACAGCCACTAATTCGTGGTCTCACTCAACATCAATTTTTTG
>JBNKNM010000250.1:0-7329 GCA_050293845.1 Pseudobacteriovorax sp.
TATGCCAAGTGTCCATTTAATACCTCCGAGTTTCAGTATCGGAAGACATCTTTCAGCCAATGAGTTTTGACAGATCCTTCTCGATACACTTCCCCAGTATGATGTAGAAAATGCAACAGAGGGTGGTAAGCGCAGACAACTTCACGAACTACTCGCCGCAGCCTATGGCTCTTGTATCCAGCGAGTGACTCAAGTTATCACAGATGCCAAGGAGGAAAAATATGAGAAAGAAAAATTTTACATCAACCAGTTTAGTTCTAAATTGAGTTCTTATTCCGATATGCTTTTGCAGGAAAAGCAGTGGAAAAATTAAGTCTCGTTTGGACATAGTATTAAGTAATCTTCCATTTCAAGAAGTAGATTATGAAAGTTCTAGTAGGTATCCTTCTTTTATTATGAATACTGATTTTTTGGGATCTAATAAGCTTTCAGCTCAAAACTTACAAACTTAAAATCAAGTTGCGGACGCATTATCTTCTGAAAGCCATTTTTCACAACGCAAGGGATGGTTAGAGCCCATAGGTTCTGTAAGGAGGAAGCTTACCTATTTAGAAACCTCTACCAAAGCTGACTTAGGAATGAGATTGCAGTCAGTCAATTGATCATTGCTGATTCCATAGGAAAAGGTATATTGTCGTGGACGTTCCATCATTACAACCAAACTTTTTTGGCACTGAGAAATCAATTCTTTATTAGCACTTGAACCATCTTTTTTTCGCACGGAAATTTTCTTAAGTTCGTTCCTTCCCGCGAATTTTCCTAAGCCTTTAACCTCTAACGAGTTAGACCATGTAGTGAATTTGTAAACTTCTTCAAAAAGAATCTTCGTAACCCCCTCCAATCGCGGCACGTGACTATACTTACCCGGAAGCTCGTAAGTAAAAGCGGAATTGGAAAATGTTACTAAACAAAGTGCAGCAAGAATGAATTTATTCATTAAAATCTCCATGTTTCATAAAATAGTCAGAATTTGAGGATCTGTTTTTTTCAGTATAAAAGAGCCCGATCGCCCCCCAATCCATAAAAACTGATGTATTTCTAGTTGTTTACGATATTCATCTTCGTACTCTATTTGCTCTCTACAATCCAGCCAACCTACCATCGCTTGGGGCCTCGGTAGAGCTTGATTTCACCCGCGCATATGGGATTTTTGCTTGAGTTACAAGTAGTTAATGTCCCCTATCGAGTATGGGAAGAAGGTTTCCATATTACATTGATCCTACCTATTATCACCCAAGAAGGATCGATGAGCGCCAAATTAACATACTAAAGCAAGTCCGTCAATGTTGCAGCGCCACTAAAACCTTTATGTCGATAAATACAAACTTCAGGATATTGACTGGATTCCAGCCTATGAACTTTCAAAAAATCGTACAATGAAATGTCAAATTCTATAAAATAACATACTGATATTATTTATTAATATAAATTTTTCCGAATTATTACCGAATTCATACCGATAAATTTTGTACAAAAATAAAAGGAAAGGAAAACTAATGAAAGTAAATAGGACTCTATTACCAACTAAATGGCAATTCTTCATGTTACTTTATTTAACTACTTTTTATATAGCAGCCTGTGGGTCCGATGATACAGGGATTTCCGATGTAGCTTCTGAAGCAGCTCAGACAGAATTTGAAGATATCCGTCCGGATCTGGATAATATAGAATTCCTAGAAGAAGAAAAAGACATTGCGAATGAAGATATCCAGCCGGAAGAGGATCTTGAAGACGACACTCAACCAGAAAAAGATCCTGACAACATCATTGACGATAACTCCGACTTCCAGGAGCTTCCAGAATATATTTTTAAAGTTGACTATGGAGATGTAGGACTAGGGGAGCCGTTCTGGTTTGTATGGGAGGAAAACAGCAAAGTTGCCAAAAGCACACGGGAGGCTTATCCCGTATTTGATCAGTCGATTTTAAACATGAAACTGGAAAGTTGCTTTAAAATAAATCGAAAAGGTGAAACTTCCCGTATAGGAGACCAATGTTCCTCTTGCTCTCGATCGATGCGATTTACAAATCGCGGCGAGCCTACAAATTCAGATATTCCGGACGTGTTTAGCGATGGTATCCTTAGCTATTCGAACATGGCACTAACATTGGAACCGCTTCCTGTAGGGATCTATGAAATGAAGCTATACTTCCATGATGTTCGTAGAAGCAAGAAAGGTGTATTTGAAGTCTTTGCCAAAGACTCCACCGCATTACGTTCTTTGGGATTCTTTACGATGTCGACCGGTGAGGACGCTAGCGACCCAACCACGGTTCTTTTTCGCTTCAATATGTTGACCCCTGGTCCCATGAAGATATTAATTCGTCATATTCATCAGGGGTATGTATTAAATGGGTTTGAGTTAAGTAAATTTCGAGGTCTGCCTGATGATACTTACCAGAGCCAGCTTGATGACTAGCTGGTTTGATCCCCTACAATTTGAGCTTTAAGGGTCTTGCTCGAGGATAAATAAACCAACAAGCTACAGGGAGGGAATCAGACACTAAAGCAACTTGTTGTTAATACAGCCCTTAGGGCTGATGTCTGATGAAACCAAGCCTAAATTATTATGTCCAAAGGAAAGAGCTTTGCACGTCAGTACGCTTATGAGGCAAAGCTACCGGAGCCCCTTCCAAGAAATAGACTCTACCCACTCTAGGAATTTGCTCTCTATTATTATGCCATAGAATCATAGACAAATTGCTAGCTTCGACAATTTCCTGCAGGCTATGAATCAGTATTTGTCTTTCATCTACCGGTAAAATTTCCAGTCCGTCAACAATCAGTAGATCCGACTGCAGTAAAAGGCCTTGCATGACTTGAATCTTAACGCGATCTAAAGTGGCCATTTCAGATGGATATTGACAAAGAACTTTCTTATCCAAGGATAATTGATGAAGTAAATTATTTGATGATGGAGAAGAAGGTTGTGTGGATGATCTAAGTTGGTCTCGATCCCATAACTGCTCGGCTATGATCTGTGACGATTTAAGAGACGACATACGAAGGCCAACACAAGCAACCTTAAGTTCCTTACAACCGGATCTTAGTTTTTCTATATCAATAGATTGCCCGTTCACCTCAACTGTGCCAGTAACTTGAAACCCACTTTGTAGACACCCTTTTAATAAGGCACCCAGTAAATTTCGCTGCTCAAGATTTGCACAAACCAAATGAATCAATTCACACTGCGCTACGGCAATACTAACGTTCTTCAATATTGCTTGGGGTACAGCTCCATTTGCGTAAGAAAAAACGGAGAGATTCTCTAATGAAATTAAGTTCATTTGGTATCCCTTTAAAAATCTAAAAAAGTAAAACCTAGCACCCCCTAAGCCCTAGCAAATCAATACCACGATGTCTAACTGTGGAGACATTCTTACATCGTCCGTGGAACATGTAAAGATGATTTATAGATTCCTTAAGTCTGGCAAATCCTATAAAAACAGTCTAGGAAGGATATCAAATGTGGCAACCCCTCCCCCTAAAGGTTAAAATAAATTATACCATTGCAGTAAATACAGCTGAAGCTATCCGAGAGGAATTATCATGCTATTCAATCTATGCTTGACTTTTTTGATTCTACTATCAGCTCATGCTCAAGCAACGGATTTCAACTCTATCATTAAAAGTGTCACACCTTCCCCGTATATCGGCCAAGGCAACCCGAAAGTTACCCAACACCCTGTAACACGAGAGCAATGCTTAAGCAAACTCGCCAATGAGAAAATATCCTACACGAACAAGCAATTTAAGAAGATTTGCCATGACGACTATATGGCTCCTTTGTATGATCCAAGTCAGCAAAAAGCCTCTGATGCCCAAGTCTGCATCGACCAGTTTGAATATCCCAATCAGCCCTGTGAGTATCCCATCGTGTGGGTAAGAGCCAGCGAGGCAGCAAAAATCTGTGAAGCCTTGGGAAAACGCCTGTGTGATGCCCATGAATGGGAAGGAGCTTGCAGTGGAAAACTCATGCCCCCTGACTACAATTATCAGCTTATCGGTAAATCTGACAGTCAAACCATAAAGTTACGTCGCCAGGTGCATAATAAACAGGCAAATAAAAGTTGGGCCTATGGGCCGAAGAGGCGAACCGGTATTTGTGGAGCCGCCAGTATTAAGAGTGATGATTGCAATGGAGGTGACTGGGCTAAATGTGGTTCAAACACCTATCCTTCCGGTTACTTTCCACAGTGTAAAAGCGCTTTAGGTGTATACGATCAACATGGAAATGCAGCAGAGCACATGAACTTGCCTCTTACACCACAACAATCAAGCAGCCATTCTAGTGGTGAGCTTGGCCATACAGAAATGAAGGGGAGTTGGTTTATTTTTGACCACTACTACGCACATGATGACTGGTGCAAATGGCGAGCGCCCTATTGGCATGGAAGCCGAGTGCGAGACAATAAGAGTCATCATAACTATCACTTGGGCTTTCGTTGCTGTAAAGATATTGCTCGTCAGTAATTCCGTTGCAATATATTCAGAACAGTCATGTCGTAATAGGTCAAGAAAGGAATCTATTATGACCATTTTTGAATTTGACTGTTACCGCGAATTTCTCAGCCACTGGCTGCAAACTAAAAAAAAGCGAAATCCCAATTACTCGCAACGAGCCTTTGCCAAGTTCCTCAACCTAGGGCAACCGCGGCTATCAGAAATCCTCAACAGAAAAGGTCACCTAAGTGCAAGCAATATACAACGGGTTGCCGAAAAGCTCTTTGATACAACTCAGGAAAAGGAATACTTCGTGCATCTTCGGGAGCTAGCCCTAAGTCAAAGTAACAGCGAAGCCATCAGGATTAAAACCTATCTTTCTCAGCTTAGAGTTGAACAATTATTTAAGCAAATCGACTTAGATGAAAACGAAGTATCAGAATGGTATGATTTTGCCATTCTATATATATTACAGATGAACCCGGCAATTCCCATCACTGCCTTGGCCCAATATTTAGATTTAAGCGATAACGTCGCTCAGGAAACCATTTTGCGCTTACAGCGAACAGGGGCTCTGCTCCCGGGAACATGGACAATATCCCCACAATTCCAACGCCTAAAAAGCGCTGACAATAGTAAGTCAAATGCCACATTTCATCGGTCGATGATTTCTAAGTCTCTTGACGCCATGTATCGCTATGGTAGTGATGAAAGAGATTTCCAAAGCTACCTATTTACCATGAAACAGGAAGACTTTGAGAAATTGGTGAAGATCGTGAAAGATTTTGCATTTAGCGCTACCGACCATGGTGAGGCTAAAAACCACAACTCCTTATTCTGCTTATCTTATCAGCTTTTTCCCATCGCCAAAAATGTGGGACACTTGGTAGCAAGATGCGATCAATAAGATGTAAAACACCCGTATTTGGGGATTATCTTGATTAATTTTGCATGTGAAAATAATTCCTTAAAGAATTGCTTTTCATATCTATTCCGGCCCCAACCTATCACGACATGTAGAGAATCCATTAAAACGGATTGTTATGCTATATCTTAATAATTACCACTTAGGCATAGTTTCTACTTACTATTCCCATAATCGAACTTTTTACCATTTTTGGGGATTTTTATTTTCCTCGCTATACCATTGAATCATTTACTTTTATATTTTTTTTTAATTTTTTTTAACTCGTCTCCGATATCGCAAGCGAGGCTTGTATGCCTCGGGGATTATTAAGAGGGAGACCAAAGACTATGTTTTCACATCGCTGGTGGCAGCAATTGCCACCACTCGTTGCACTCGTGTGCGCATTTTCAGCATGTAATTCATCACAATCACGAATGTTAGATAAACGATCTACTGAGGCATCAGGATCGATTTCACCTGATAGTGAAGACCTCATTGCAACCAAGAAAAATGGTTACATCACAGGGTTCAAGGAAGGTTTTTATTTACTTTTACAGCAAAACTGCGGTGAATGTCATAGTTTGACAGAGCCTCAGTTCAGTCATAGTGATAGTGATCAGGCACTAGCGGTGACACGAACATGGATTTCTCAAATGCCAGGTTTTGAAGGGCAGTTTCTTGCTAATTTTTTAGCTCCCCGTGACTCACGGTTAGTGTCTATTCTGCGCAGTGACAAGCATTATTGCTGGGATGATTGTGAGACTAATGCTTTAGATATGCAGCAAGCAATCGAAACTTGGGGTATTGCGGCCAAAATCACCATAGATGACACTGAAACGGTCCAATCTGCAACAAAGGGTACAGACAATCCTCCTTACGATGATGTCGCGCAAAATGACAAAGAAGATGATGATGATGATGATGGCTGTGGAAATGGAGGGTGCGATGATGACGACGGTGGTTGGGGTGATGGCTACGACGACCCCTATTTTGATTACGATGGCATGGGTTATGTTCATATAGAAACAGATTGTGCCTGTAAAAATAAGCATAAAGTCTGTCATATGAAATCTGAGTTAAAGATATCGATTCTCGACAAAGATACCGGTGAAAAGCTATGGGGAGAAGAGTGCCATACAGTGATCATGGACAATATGTGTTCATTTACAGTTGTACTGGGTAAACAGGAAAAGATTCCTCTAGAAGTGATGAAAAGACCGGCTAAAACTATGTCTTTCAAGATAAAGTCGAACTATGACTATCAGGTTGTTCCCTTTTATGCTCCCTTTCATCACGGCAGGATAGGACCTCAAGGAGAAAAGGGGCCACGCGGTGAGACAGGCAGTCGTGGACCTAAAGGTGATAAGGGCGATAAGGGCTATAAAGGCGACAAGGGCTACAAAGGCGATAAGGGTGATAAGGGCGATCGTGGCTACAAAGGCGATAAGGGCGATCGTGGCTACTCCTGTACCATCAAAGGTTCGACAATTTATTGTGAAGACGGCACAAGAGCTGATGTCAGAGGCCCTAAAGGTGATAAAGGCGATAAAGGTGATAAAGGTGATCGTGGCTACAAAGGCGATAAGGGCCATAAGGGCGATAAGGGTGATCGTGGCTACTCCTGTACCATCAAAGGCTCGACAATTTACTGCGAAGATGGCACCTATGGCGATGTCAGAGGCCCTCGTGGAGAAACGGGACCGCAAGGCCCTAAAGGAGATAAGGGTGATCCAGGACTATCATGTACTATTAAAGGTTCCGTCATTATTTGTGAAGATGGAACATCAGCTGACGTCCGTGGACCAAGAGGACCACAAGGGTCTATAGGACCTATGGGACCTGCCGGACCACAAGGAGATAAGGGTGATACCGGACCTATAGGTCCTCAGGGACCAAAAGGGAACATTGGACCCATGGGACCACAAGGAGACAAGGGCGATACCGGGCCTATAGGTCCACAAGGACCAAAAGGGAACGT
>JBNKNM010000251.1:0-7299 GCA_050293845.1 Pseudobacteriovorax sp.
TTTCCTGGTTCACCACCCTAGTGTGAATTATGTGAAGCTGTGTAAGAAGCCAACATGGCTACTCACAAGCTCTCTCTTTATTTGCAGCGTGAACCTTTCTTATCCATTAGTAATGCAATAAAACCTAGGCCATCACCGTCTACTGATTCTGAGACTATGAACTAGAGGAAAAGGAATGCTGGTTTTGAAATATGGCATAAAAGATATCAATCGGCTTGTGGAAATTCTTAGAGAGGAGGAAAGACTAGATGAAACTCTCTCGGAGCTAAACATAGATTATGCGCTTAAAAAGGTATTGAAATCAGCCAAAAATTGAAAGTATTCCCTATGGTCAAAGATTTTTACTTCCTTCTCATAAAAATGGTTCTGTTCGAAGATTTCTAACAACCATATTTTAGAGTGAACAATGATATTCTTCTAACATCTCCAACCTAAAAGTGAATGTTAATTAAAAATGTTGTATGCTGTGCATACTATTGTAATTGTATGTGCAGCATACAACTATTTACCTTCATAGCGTAGTATGAAATAGCTTTTTAGTCCCGAAACAATTTTTGCTAAATTTTCCGAAAACCTCTAGAGCATTTTTTACTTGCTTCTCACAAAAAATATTCTATCGTTAGCCTTATAGGAAATGATTCCTAGACTACGAACTGAGATTAGAGATGGAAAGCCCTAGAATACTGTTTATAGATCCAAAACCACAAGTAAGACCTCAGTTTGCTAAATCAAAAAAGCCATACTATTCAGCACCCTTTGTCAAATACGCCAAATCTTTAATCGAACGCCTAACTACGACTTTCAAACAATGGGAAACAGTTGGTGAAGATGTCCCTCTAAAAGTTGAAGTTTGCTTCTATTTGCGAAAAACAGTAGATGCCAAGAAAAAAGGTTTAGTTTTTCCGATGACTCACAAGTCTGGTGACGTTGATAATTTCCTAAAGGCATTCCTTGACTGCGCACAAAAAGCAAAGCTGTTTGTCGATGATAGGCAGGTAGTTACCTCGATTTCTAGAAAAAGATATCACAGTTTTGGTGCCATCGTATGCGAGATCAAAGAAGAAAAAGATTTATATGAGTTTGACAGCAAGTGGATCAATTTTAGTGATGAGGAAGAAATAGAAGCCATCTTTGAGCGCATTAGAAGAGTTCGGGATGCAAAACGGAAGGCGCGTAAAAATGTTAGCTAAAGATTTAGACGAAATTAATACTCTACTACTCAAAGCTAGGATCGCTAATCCAGACATTACCACAACAGCCCTTTCTGAGATTGTAGGCATATCTCAGAGCGCGGTTTCTAAGCGGGTAAGGTCCAAGGAGTTCCTAGAAGCCTACAAGCCCTATGAGCTGAATTTAGCCCGTTTAAAGGAAATTGCCGAAAAGAAAGCTTGGCGCACCCTGATTAAGAACATGAGCAGCAAGGATGAGAAGGTGCGCAATTCAGCCGCTAGTAACGCGCTCACAGTCCTTGGGAAAGATCCAGAACGGTTGCAGGTGAATCAAAATAACCTTTATATTTTTAAGACTTCGATTTCAGGTGATGGAACGATTACTAATGAGAAGATTGAGAAGCCGAAGGATGAGGAGGCTATCGAGCTAAAAGTTGTAGTGAGTGACAAAAAGGACTAACTTCCGAAACAATTCCTATTTTATGTACGCTTTTTTGGTACTTCACCCAGCTCTCCTTCTGACTATCAATTCTGGTAGAATGCATCCCACAAAAGTTCATGAAGCACCAATTTTTAGAGAATTTCGAGTTTTTTCAACATGGACTAAATATACCTTAATAGTATTCTTACTAATATATTATATCACTAAAGTGGTATATTTTATCAAAGAAATCATCTTCTTCCTGTAGCTACAATCAAAAGATTATTTCTCAAACTTCGACGAAACCACTATGTTATTTTGGCAGCATAAGCCGAGGTGAAGTTAAATTTCTAAGTAATGTCACTAGGAAACTAGAAAAAACATTTATCAATGGTTATTGGTCCTGTACACTATTGGCTACATTTTAGACAGAATGTGTAAAAACTATGAATAAAAGTTATCATCAAAAAACCAAAGGTGCTTGGGTAATTCACCATGCAAGCAAGCTACAGTCTGTTGTTAACCCATCTGCATTTGAAAATATTAGCATAGCAGGAAAAGCCGGCATGCTACTGTCTGCATTAAGTACATCAGAACAAATTACAATTAGTAATGAAAAATTGAAAATACTGGCACAAGCGGCCAATATCAGTAGTTTGGAATGCAATGCCTTGCTGCAAATCTTAAAAGATCATCAACTGATTGATATTAGCTCTAAAGGAACTGTTGGGATCTTGGGGCTTACTACTGAAACAACTCTAACCCACACTTCCAATATATTTTATGGGCAAAAACCAAAAAACTCTGAAATTGCAGCAATAGCCATTTCTGAGGAAATTTCATCAGCGCCAAGGGATAGAAATATAGTCCTAGAAAAAATGGCTGATGAACATCATTTGGATTTCGCGACATTAAATGCTTTCAGAAACAACATTGAAGAAATGGGATTAGTCGATGTAGAAAAAATCGATGATTCAAAAACATTATATTTTAATGGAAATCTCTTTAAGCGAAAAGATGCAGGAAAAATAGAAAAAGTATTGGGTACACTAACTTTAGAAGAACAAAGACGTTTAATTGCATTTAACCAACTACTCGATGAAACCGTATGTATAGATAGAGAGACTGCAATAAATAGACTTGGGAGTAAGCTATTCGCAAAACTTAGCTCTATCGGCATGTATGATGTTAGTGTTGTTAGTAACGAAAATGGTGAAACAGGATACTTAACTAAGCCATCTTCTTTTTCTAAATTTAGTTCGTCTGGCATCGAGGACGCTTTCGACCTAGCCAAGGCATTTGTTAGTTCACTAACCTATGGAATGACAAGGAGTTCTTCAACTCGTGGACAAATATCGATGGTCCCGCAATTGTTAGGGGCATTAATTCGCGGAGAACAAATTGGTCCAGTTCAAGCAATTGCTCAGGACTATAGGATTCTTGAACTAAAACATGTTGTTGAAATCAAAGAAGGCAGTAAAACAAATTTCAATGGTAACCTCCGACGTGGCTGGATGATGAGGTTATTAAAAAAAGATGTTGGAATATTAGCGCTAGAGGCCATGCAAAAAGGTAATATCAGTGAGCAATCATTGGATTCTCTACCAGGCGCAATCATTAATAGATATCAAGGTCCGGAAATCAACAGAACTATAACTAGAAAAAAGATGAATAATACTGCTCCAAAAGATACTAACGATATGATTATGGCTCTTAGAACTGGGAAATTTTAATTAGTATGAAGAAAGAATTAAACAAAGGTCAACAACTTGAAGAGATCTTACGGATATACTTCTTAAAAAGTGGCTATTTTATTGAGCGAGGTGTTCCCTTCAAATATAGGGATTTTGACGTCACAGATATCGACTTATGGATGTATAATAGACCTTCGTCTGTTTCAAGAGAGATTTCGATAGTAGATATTAAGAATAAAAAAACCCCTCAAGCAATTGAGAGAATCTTTTGGATAAAAGGATTACAATCCGCTGTGAAAGCAACAAATGCACTTATTGTTACAACAGAGAAAAGACCGGATGTAAGAGATTTTGGAAAACAAATGGATGTTTTTGTTATAAACGGCGAATTTCTTGAAAAAATTAGAAAATTTGAACAGTTTTTAGAAAGCAGGATTACTAACGAGGATCTACAGACAATGATAGCCGACTATTCTCTGGAAAAACTCGATGGAGATTGGAAAGGTAAACTATCAGAATCAAAATCCCTTCTAGCAAACGGCTTAAATTTTGATAACGTCAATAGGTTAATTGAAACAGCTCGTTTCTTTGCTCATCAAGTTCTTACAAAGCCATCGAGAAAGGAGTTGGCACTACGTTGTTTCTATAAAATATGTTCGTATATCGCGGTTAATATCGACTATATTCAGAGAGATTTATCGTTTTTTGAGGATAACAATGCAAGACGGAGAGCCTTCATCGAAGGGTTTAGATATGGAACAGGTGGTGAAAAAAATATAAGAAAAATTATTGATATGTCCCTTTCATTTGTTGAACAATATTCCAATAATGGGAAAACTACGGCTAATCAAGTTAGGTTCAAAATCAAAGAGGATTTTGAGAATACTAAAGTAAATATATTAGCCGACTATTTTTCAAAACATGATGTCTTGAAAGGTACGTTTAGTGCTAGTCTACAGTTTGAAAATATGGCTATGCAAAAACGATTCGCTTCTCATAATGAAAGCTCAGTAGAAGTAAAGAGTTTTATAGCTGTGCTTCTTGACTATTATTCTGTTGATAGGGTTTCTTTTGCTAAAATTTCAAATGAATAATTGCCCCTGTAAGATAAATGATAGTAGCTTGATTCCCAAGCCTCGATGTCAATTGTCCCACCGTATGGCACATCAGCTCAGATATTGGATTTGTTAAACAAATTTACAATAGAAAGAGCCAGAAAGTGGGTTGCAGCCAAAACTGAAAGAGAAGTCGACGAAATTATTCCACAATTAACTCAAGAGAAGCTAAGCAAAAGAATTGAACAGGAAAAATTGTATTTACTGAGCTTTCTGATGAAGAGCGGAAAAATGGATAGAGAGCTTTTTAATCTGATACAATTTTAGATAATAGCATTTCTCTACAACTGAAATTACCTTGAGGAGGAATTTCGATGGCAAAACATATTTTTATATTAGGAGCTGGATGCTCAGTAAATGCAGGTATTCCAACGATGGATCATTTTATTGAGCGAGCTAGAGATATAGTAATAAGTAATTCCGATAATGAAGAACTAAAAAGATATCAAGAATTGTTTATGCTACTTATTAATCTACGAAAAATTCATTCCTCTATCACCGTAGATTTAAACAATTTAGAAAGTATTTACACGCTCCTTGAAATTGCTTCTATAACAGGGAGTATTGATAATGCAGAAAATTATATAGAAATATTAGAAAGTCTAATTTTAAAAACGATAATAGAATCATCACCTCTAGTTTATCAAGGTTATGATCTTATACCAGATGAATCATACAGTTTTTTTGTTAGGTTCTTAAAAGACTATGCGAAAGAATCTGCAATTATTACCTTTAATTATGACTTGCATCTAGACCATGCCCTTACTTCTAATAATTTAACCCCTCAATATTATATCGATTCTGAAAATGTTGAAATTCCAAATGGAATTCCATTGTTAAAACTTCATGGGTCTCTGAATTGGGAGCGAGATAACGACAATTCAATTAATGTAGTAAAACCCCGTCCCATTGAGTTATCAGGTAAGACCGATGATCAAAAAAAGACATTGGAGCATCTTTGTAGCAACAAGCCAGTGATAATCCCTCCTTCTTGGGATAAATCCAATAAACATCAAGGTATGAAACCAGTATGGAAAAAGGCAGCTGATGTACTTGAGAATGCCGAATTTTTACATATAATTGGTTACTCATTACCAATTACAGATTCATTTTTCAAAAACCTCCTTGGCCTAGGAATCAAAGATAGCTTTATTAAAGCAATCAACATATACAATCCAGATACTAATGTTAATAAAAAATATGAGGATCTATTTGGTATCGGGTTAAATGGTAAGGTTGGGTTCCATAATAGTAACTCAGGTTATTTCAATGTGAATAAAAGCGGGGCTTTACATATATTAGATAAATTTTATAATGGAGGTTCTTTCTTTTATGTCTAGTTGTAGGCATCTCAAGTGGGGTGTGTGTAGTTGCACCATTGTTTCTAAAACGCCTATCCCAGAAATACCAAGCAAAAATCACTTATTTTCCTTTTGCTGTATGCCCACAGCATAAAAGTCGAAACAACTTATTTGTCGTTGGTGTCCCTGTAAGTTTTAATTGTTTGCGAATCGACATGATCAAAAAACCCTTGTAGAAAGAGCTTTAGCACCTTAGTATTTTCAGTAAGTTAAAATCTAGATTTCTAAAGTTTTTCGTAGACAAAAATCAGATGTTAAATGATCATTTCTCGTGCTATGACTGCAAAATTTCGCATATCAAAATGAAATGTTTTCGTAGAGCTTGTTATTCAATCCTAAGCCATTAAGAGTTGTTTTGCGTTTCGCGGAAATCCCCCCTATTTACACTATAAACCGTTATTGTTTTGGCCGTGCTAGTACCGCGAGAAATTTTTTTAATTTTAAAATCTGACCACAATAATTTTTTTTCCGGGGGTAAAAATTCTATCGCAATATCAAGCAAAACACATGTATAACTCTCTAATATTTAAAACAAATTTCATCGTTATATCGAGATTCTCGGAAACCCTCACCTTTTTACAAATAAAATCGTTATTGTTTTGAGTTTGCTAGAAACGCTAGAACCTTTTTTGATTTGATATTCTGACCGCAATATTTCACCCTAAAAAAAGTCGACTTTGAGGAGGTAGAGCCATGAAAAAAATCATCAAAAGGTGTATCGTCTGTGACAAAAAAGCAAAGGGACAAGGCCCATTTTGTGGCGCACATTACCAAGCGAAAAGCCGCCATGGGCATCCGCTAATTTTTTTTTGTCAAAGGGATAACGCCTACAAATATGAAGAGGTCACAAACGAGCTGACCCGGCAACACCGAAAAATTATTGCCAAGCACTCTGAGGAAAAAGTTAGGGATTACATTGTTAGAGATCTAGGTCCGGAGCTGGTTAAGTTCTTAATGGGTAAAGAGGTGATTTCTCGAAACTAGCTGTTACAGATTTGACATCCTTTACCTTTTTAATTCTACTACCATCTTTTTGCAACATAGTTCCAGCTATTCAAATAATCCAACAATTTTAGCAGCGCTCTATTATTAGGATCTAGTTCAAGTTCATTTATTGCTATTTTTTCAATCAATTTTCCGTTCTCCCAAAGTAAATTATCAAGTTCTTGTATAGCCTCCTCCCCTCGATCATCCGGTTCATTAACAAACCCTCCTAGAGTTAGGCAATCTAAAAAAAGAACTTTGAACTTTTTTATGATTGGGTCGTTCTTTCTCCTCAAGCACTCCGTACAAATGCAATCATGTTTCATATGAATAACCTCCTTTTGAATATTTGTCGGCATTTCATCGAAAACTCTAAAGTAAAAATTCTTTGGATTTAAAAAATTTTAAAATAAATAATCCATTTTTACACTGTATTTATAGATATATTTATATATTTAATAATATTGGTAACTATGTTTTTTTGATCAATAAATGTTGATACCTAATGTTATACATATGACATGCCTGTGATTGCCTATGACATGCCTATGATAC
>JBNKNM010000252.1:0-7298 GCA_050293845.1 Pseudobacteriovorax sp.
TCCTCCGTAAAGTTTTTATTTTGAACTATACGGGTGTCCGAGGAAACGATGCCACTTCAACCAGGGTAAGGAGTATTTGATTGCTCATTCCAAATAGCTGCTAGGGAGGTAAGTATATACTTCATATAGAACTCCAAATCATTGAAGTAAATCCGCAATGGAAACTCAAAATCCATAGATCTATCTGCTAAAGAGTTTGACCCTAACACTTAAATAGCTACAGATTAAAGCAACTGTCCAAGATGTAGTGTATCTCGGGTATATTCATAGCTTGAGATAAATCGGTTAAAAGATGCTAATCATTAGTAGTAAATAAAATAGTTATTTATAAACAACTAATATCATTTGGAGTGTGAATATAGTGAGAGAGTTTGGATATAAAGGATTTATTTCTTTCGACAAATCTAAGGTTTAATTAAATGTACACTGACCATTTAATATTGAATGTTTTTTATTTTTAGGAAATTGAATTTAGTTTCATGTATCTACTAATTAACAATTTAGCTGAGCGATCTTTTTTTGACTCACTAGCATATCTTAGAGAAGATTTCGTGGTCTACGATGTCCATGTCAAGGCTTCAAATGAGACTCTTGTATTAAATTGATTTTAGCAGTTGGATCGTTAAAAAATTGTCTTTAGTTACTCTTAACCATTGGATCAATGTAACTAGTTTCTAGTACTTTTGGGGAACCTTAACCATAAATTTCTTTTTGTCTATACCGACTAAAACTAAATTGAAAAATACCAATTATGGAGATTATCAATGAACGTGATTCAAGAAGATTGCATTGTAACATTTCTTGATATTCTTGGATTTAAAAACAAATTAAGTAATAATGGACTGAATAAAGCAGTACAAGACCTAAAAGCATGTTGTCGACACGCGGCACTGGGAAAACTAGCCAAAGAACATGGAAACCCGTATAAACTTGATAATGATAAAGAATTTTCTCTGGTAATGTCTGATTCGATTGTTCGAATGAGAACGCTAAACAGCTATGCACCATTTTTTATGGAACTAATAGACTTAGTACATGCAATATCGGATCTCAGTATTCAAGGTTTTTTTATAAGGGGTGGAATTTCTATTGGAGAAGTATATTACGATCCCAATAGCAACCTCGTTGTAAGTAAAGCTCTTAGTAGAAGTTATAAACTAGAGTCCGAAATAGCGAACATACCAAGAGTGATTATTGATCCTGTACTCTTAAAACTTTCCGGAAAAGATTTAAGATTAAAAAAAGAAGAACATAGTTTTCAGGAAGAGAAAAAATATATTGACCGTCTTATTCGAAAGGACAGTGATGGACACTACTTTGTTGATTATCTTAAGGCGTACTTTGCTGAGTTAGACAATCCTAATTCGGACTTTCCTAAAGTAGTGAATATGCATAAAGAGAAAATTGAAATTCAATTGCACACCGAAGATTTGAGAGTGCAACAAAAGTATGGTTGGCTTGCAGAGTATCACAACACAGTTATTTCTGAACTCACAAATAAAGAATCAAATGTCCTAGCTGGAATTTACCCCAAAGGACTCATCAAAACCCAATATTGACACCAAGTCTCCATCTAATTACCATAATTATGTATGGTATTAGGAGACAAAATGCATACAATACGAAAGCCAAGTCTTAAGACAAAGATATCACTACCATTTTACGAAAATCCCGTGTCTTGCGGCAACGACGGACAGGAATTCGAGCTATTTGGCGTCGTCACATTCTCTATTTATAGGCACGAGTAATGATTTTTGCACTTGTGGACTGCAACTCCTTCTATGTGTCTTGTGAGCGACTTTTTAAACCCAACCTCAGGAATAAGCCTGTTATCGTCCTGAGTAATAATGACGGCTGTACAATTTCGCGGTCTGATGAAGCAAAGGCAATTGGCATCAAATGGGAGCCCCATATCACCTCATCAAGGAAACGATTAGCAAGAATAGAATAAAGGTCTTTTCTTCCAATTACGCGCTCTATGGTGATATTTCTTCTCGCGTAATGAATATCCTCGGTGAGTGGTCACCTGACTTAGAGGTCTATTCCATTGACGAAGCTTTTCTACGTCTGGAGAACTGCCCAACAAATGATTTTAATGAATACGCAATTAAAATCAGAAAAGCAGTTTTGCAGGAGGTAGGAATCCCGACTTGTATCGGTCTAGGGCCGACTAAAGTTCTTGCTAAAATCGCTAATAAAATTGCTAAAAAATCAAAATTAGACTCAGGAGTTTTTAACCTATGTGATCCTGATATCCGAGAAGAAGCTCTTTCAAATTTTTCCGTAGGTGATATCTGGGGAATCGGTAGCAAGTCTGCTGAAAAACTTAATGGCTACGGGATCTATACTGCTTCCGAGTTACGTGATGCGGACCCGACATTAGTCCAGCGTCTTCTAACGATTGTTGGTCACCGTATTCAAGAAGAAATTAAAGGTGTTTCATGTCTTCCTCTTGAAGATATCGTCGCCAAAAAGCAAATTATTAGCTCCAGATCATTCGGCAGGCCTGTTTTCACCCTTGAGGACCTAGAAGAAGCAGTTTCCCAATATGTGACTAGGGCAGCAGAAAAGTTGCGTCAGCAAAACAGTGTTTGTCAAACGATAACGGTAATTATTCACACAAACCCTCACAAACAAATCAAGCAGTATTATTCTCGACCGGCTACAGTGAAATTACTAACAGCCACTAATTCTACAATAGCCCTAACTCAAGCTGGATTAAGAGCTTTGAAAGCTATTTTCAAGAAAGGAATAGAGTACAAGAAAGCAATAGTAATGCTGAGTGATATCAGTCCGATGTCTCGAATTCAGTTTGGTTTATTTGACGATCCGCAACGTTATGATAAGGAAAGAAAAATCATGACTACTATAGATGATATCAATCGAAGTTTTTATAGGGATATGATCAGAATCGGAGCTTGTGGTACGGACCAAAGCTGGAAAATGGCTAGTAAGCTGCATTCTCCCTATTACACGACCAAGTGGGAAGATCTGCCCACTGCAAGGTGTGATTAAGCTATTTTGTAGTTGAACTTTTCTTTTTCCCTTACATCAAATAATGAATCGAGGTGTTGAAACGATTTGCCCTCAGGATACAACCAATCTTCGATTACGTCTCTACTCAAAGTAATAGGCATCCGATCATGACCAGCAGCCTGAATTTCCAGAGTAGGTTCATCTGTGACTATCGCAAAACCATAGTCTGTGCCATCTTTATTTTTATTATAAATCACCGGAACGATAAGATCTTCACTGGTATTCGGTTTAAACTCGATCACAATATTCCGAAACATGGCGTCTTTAAGCTCGGTTTTCGTAGGGGCATACTTTTTTCCCTGGGCTAGGATTTTCTGCTTTCTTTCTTCCGATTCTTGCTGAAATTTTTCTCGAATTTGCTCGATAGTAATAACACCAGTTTTCACTAAATCTTTAACGGCTACCCACTCATAAAAACCTTTCAATATGATAATTCCGTGATTTACATGAAAAGCTTCGGACCAAAATCGCTTTTTTAGAGAATCTCGACGCGCATTGAATGTTGAAAGCTTTTTTACTTGTGCTTCAGTCATATAGCTCGGTGAATAGCAGCTGTAGCGCATCGGTTCGATAACTTTCTTATTGTCAATGTAAGTGATCACAGGAGCATAATAATTAGCGAAAATTCTGCTATCTTCGTCTGGAAGTTTTGCCCGTGTGACGATTAATCTATTCCATTTTCCAAAATTTGCTTCGGCTTCAAACTCGATTTCTAGATTCTCGAAGTCTTTTCTGACGTACACAGAAAAACACATTTTTATCTCCTGTGCGATTTTATGGTCAAAACAATATATCTCAAATATGCATATAAAGACACCTAAATTGATTTCTACAAGATGTCACTGGCAATAATTCACCACTAGCCCTAAAGAAACTCCAACTAAAAAGAAGTTTATGATGGAAAATACCGAACGTGATTGGGACCTAATCGAAAGTATCAAACAACAATTAGAACCCCATTCAGATAACAAGGAGCTTCAAAGGGTGCTGCTGGACATGGTTGATATCGAGCTAGAGGGGCTGCCAGATCAAGAATAAGTTATTGATGGTACCTTAAGTTTGGATGATTTCAAGAATCTGGGATCGAAATTCCACTTTATTGTAGAATGAAAACGTTCCGCAATATTAGTATCATTAAATTAATTTGCTTCAATCCTTAAAAAGAATGTCTTTTCTCATGACTACATTCGACTCAGTATTCCAGAAAACCCAGAGTTTTGAAGAGTATAGTTTCCCTTTCACCTATTTTTTGCCCAAAGCTCGTTGACCACATAGCTTTTCCTACATTGAAATAGTTAGCAATTGGAATGGTTTGAGTACCATTAATATAGCTTTTAAAAAACTCGCTATAGTCTTTCCCTGTCGTTACTTTTAGCCCTCTAATTATGTCTTCCATATCATATAGTTTTTTTGAACGAGGAAAGTTTTTGTAAAGCCAAGCCATTAAGGAGTCGAGGTTTTTTCTGTTTTGAGTTCTTTTCCGAATATCAAAATCGAGAATTATAGCAGTCACCCAACCACCATGATAAACAAGAAAGTAATGATCGAATTTAGACTTATTATTACGACCAGCATCTCGCATGGAGATCTTTCCTAGCCCTTTGGCTGACGAATAGTAACCAATTGGGAAAAGAGATATTTCTAGAGCTTCTTGGGGAGTTAAGATACCTATTTTTGTGGCTGTTCGAAAGGCATAGTACTCAGAAAAACCTTCATTAAACCAGTGTTCCCTTCCATCCTTGTATCGAATTGATTCTGCATTCCAAAGGTGAAATAATTCATGTAGCAGTATGGTTTTCCAACTCGAAAAGCCAAATAGTTTCTCATTTGACAAAGTCAGAAATATAACACCAGGATCAGCTTCACCTCCATTTTGACCTTCTTTTATTTCTACTCGAATTCTGCGGTAGGTCTTGTCTGACAAGTCTCTAGGTGGACCACCAAAAATGCTGGTGAAAATTGCAAATGCCTGAACTATAGTTTCAGTTATTTCATCCTTCTTATTATAGGAAAAGCTATCTTTGAAAGTATAGTCAATTGCAACAGTGGGTAGTGAGACTGTTTCTTTTTTGAGATAAGTGGTGCCGAGGGATAAGTAAGAAGTTGACAATATTAATAAGCAGAATGTGTATCTGAAAATGTTTCTTAGCATAAAAATCCTCATAGCTATATGACTGTTGCAGCACTACTTAGCTACAACCATGGTCGCGATACTAATTTTGTTGTTGTAGCAAACCTTTGCAGGGGAGAAAACTACAACGATACGTCTGTACCGTTTGAGATTAGTACCGCTGTAGTAAAAAATTTGCTGGAATGGAAAGAAGCTTCAAAGGGAGCAATTGGACATGGTTGATGTCGAGTTAGAGGAGCTGCCGGACCAGGAATAAATTACTGGTGTCTCCCAAACCGAAAAAGTAATGCTTTCAAACAATAAAGCCTTCTTGCGAAATACTTCAGTTGTGCTCATGCCGTATCTATCAGTTGTGAAATCGTCTTTCACCTTTCTATACTGACTAAGCTCATCTGAAATTTCGAAGTTAGCCAACTCAAGACCCCACCGCTTAAGAATTGTATTACGATGTTCCAAGGATATGCGGTCTAATTCTGATTTCGTTATAAATCTTGTCATAGTCTCATTTTTTCCTATCAGCGATGACACCGTTACTCTGGACTGTTTACAATGTATACACGTAAACGCACTGAAATCATTGATTTAAAATGTTTACATTTTCCTGAGCCTGTTCACCTGGAAAAGATCGAACCAGGGATCAAGCAAGCCTAAATCGCTGAGGCTGAGCAACGAATGGCTTACTTTTCACCCTGGTAACACTTTAAACACTTAGCAGTATTTAATGCGAAGGACAATGGCGAATTAGGCTATCGCGCTAAGACAGCTCGACTAAAATCAGCCATGAATTGACCTATTAATACCACATACCTTAGTCAGTTCCATTTGGTGCTATGCTAAATACACAATCTATTGGCATCTTTCAAATAGTTGGCAGTCATTAGAGAATTTTCCGGGTCGGAGTATCGAAGCTGCTAGGGACTTTTTTCCCTTGGTTTAACATGCCTCTATTCAAAACCGTTGGGACCTCGCTCGACATTTTTGTCGAATGAGAAAGCTTCTTCTATAGGAAGTCAAATGCTATTCAATTTTTTGTTTTTTGAGAGTAGTCCAACGCAGTAAAACTTTACTGCGTTTATCAGTCTCTAATTCTTTGATTTCTCAATTTTATTTACGTTCTACTTTTTTGTGGAATGTAAAATTTTTCGCTGTATTAATGACCACTACCTGCGTCGTTCTATAAAGACTGAGAAGGTCTTACTAAGTTTTACATTCGACTTTTTTGTCGAACCTAAAAAACATTGCTTAAGATAGATTTTCCATATATGGCTTTGATACAAACACTCAGGGAAAATTTTCCTTCAGTACAATATGTCGCTTTTTTAACAGCTAAACCACTGGGCGCAGTTTTACGCCGAGCTAATGATTTCAGTAAGATATGTATTAAAGTGGAATACATCTATGACTTATCTATGACTTATTAGGTTTTCCACTTTTTTGTGGAGAACCATGTTGCGAGTCGATCCTATTAGCCCTTCTTCGGCATTTTTTTTCCCTGATCAATAACCTTAGCTATATCAAGAAGGATAAAGGGATCAATCGCTAAAGGCTTTTTAATCTTAAGTTTTAGCGGTTTTTTCATAACCTATGAAGATAAGAATGAGTATTACGCTAGAGACCTATTATTCCATAGAAAAATCCTTTAGTGCAATTCCCAAAATCTCTCTACTGTTTTTATGGGTTGCTCGCGAATTTCACTATTTTTTACCTTTATTGTCGCTAATTGCTGAGAAATTTATCGGTAGTTCGACAACAAAATTTGCCAAATTAGCAAGGAGATTCCCATGAAATTACATGTGCTTTTTTCAGCACCCGTAAAACAAAATTTCCTAACCAACCTGATAGATCGCGTTCGATTTCTGCTGAGGCTCAGGGTGATTAATGAGAGCACTCAAGTAAAATATTACTTTAGCTGATAATCCTAATAAATTAGGCAAAGGTTATAAGGAAGAGGTTCTCAACTTTTTGGTCGAAAACTTCAAGAGACGTCTCCATAAAATTAGCCAAAAACGGCGGCTTCGAGTGCTGCGATATCTATCTTAGTCATCGTCATCATCGCCTCAAAAGCACGCTTTGCCTTCTCACCATTAGAGCTGGTTGTCAATTCGAGCAGCAGCCTTGGAGTAATTTGCCA
>JBNKNM010000253.1:0-7274 GCA_050293845.1 Pseudobacteriovorax sp.
ATTTTATGATGGATAACGCGAGCATGACTGAATTCGAAATTAATCACATTTCCTTATTTGAGTCATTTTCTCAGGAGTCGAAACAGCGACTGGGCGAACTATTTTCTGTTCAACAGGCAAAAAGTGGCGATAGATTACTCGAAATAGGCAAGATAGTTCCCGGAATATTTATTGTGCTCGAAGGGGAAGTTGCCGTAGAATTAGAGGATCGAGTCATTGCAAAAATAAAGAAGGGTGGGATATTTGGGGAGATGTCTTTTGTCGGTGAATCAGAAGATGCTTCTGCGACTATAACAGTTGATAGTGAAAATCTAAAATACCTGCGATGTGCTAGAGCGGCTTTTTTGAATGAAATTAATTCTAATGACAAATTTAGCCGGGATTTTTACAAAGGTGTTTCGCTTCTCATGTCTCAGAGATTAAGAAGTACAAATAACAAACTTAATAATGAACTTAAGGAAGGCTTTGCCAAAATACTCGATCTCATTAATGAATTAGATGAAAATTCAAAGATAGACCAAACCAGGGAATCACTAGATAAAGCAGGATCTCATATTTTCAATAAAATCCGTGAAACAATACCTAAAATTAGAGAGTTAGAGAGTCACTACCCCGAAGAATACGAAGCATTTGAGGATGTACTGAATAGTCTCAAAAAAATTATGCATGAAGATGCTCAGTCCTTTGATCGCATTTGTCAAAAAATCGACCAAATCAGGCAATACTTTGATAATCTTAAACAGATCATTAGAGGGTCTGGAGTTTTTGGAATTAAAGGAGATAAGAATATCTTTCGTGACGACCCTGCTCAAGAAAGTACTATTGAATTTTTATAGCTACTAAAAAAATCTGCTCCTATATATTTTATCATACAAAAATCCGTAGCTACCTGGAATCCCAATTTTTGATTAATTTTTAAAATTGGGCCAATTGTTTCCTCATTTCCTGTTGGTCCTTATATGTCTTTCAATCTTTGGATCGCTGAAAACACTTTATGAGGGTTACTACTATTTAGAAGACTAAGGACTATTATCGGTAACTCCAGCTGAACAAGTTGCACTATTCTAAAAATTAATTGCCAAGCTCAAATTCAATTCTTCAGATTCAAATGGCCTTTCACCAAGTGGAGGGTCAGAATTTCGCCAATCTAAGTTGACCGTTAGGGGCAATGCAATAGGAATGCGATAAGCACCACCAAAACCATAACTGAAAGCTGAAGTAGGAAAACTATCTGGAACAAGTAAATTCATGATGCTATTTATAATATCGTATCCTATCATCCCATATATTTGAAAATTTAAGAATCTAGAGAAACTCATTGCTTTTCCTATGCTATATTCCATAGGTAGGCTGATTAGAGTTTCATCGACGTCATCAGCTACATAACTAGTGATTTTGTAAGTTTTAAATATTCCTCGAAGATGAAATTTCCAAAATGGTGAGGTGGAATTATCCTGATTAAAATAGCCACCAAATAAGCCGAATACAGCAAAACCAGCCGTTTTTGCTGTCGCTGCACTTGAAAACGTTGATCCGTTATTTGTTACTGTGACATCACTGGTTTCTCCAGCTAAATGATATTCAAAGCCACAAGTTGCTCCTGCTTGAGGCATAGACACTTTATAGCTAACTTCAACACTATTTTCGGTGCTATATTGTGCTCTATCTAAAGCCTCGGCCCTAGCTGCAGCCTGATTTCCATAATTACCCATCGCCGCACAGATAAATCCCGATGTATCCAATATAGTAATTGAGGTATTTGAAATTTCATACTCATACTTGCCACGACCTGTGGGTCCTTCTTTTGTCTGATCTACGATAATCTTCTGCTTGTTCTTTGTCATCCTCAACCCAATGGGGAATGCTATCACGGATGAACTAAAGGTCAAAAATAAAGTGCATATAACCCCAGTCGTAACTAAGCTTTTCATAAAACTATAACCTCTTAATTCGTATCGAATACCTAAGATTATATTAGCAAAATTTTTTCATATTGAGAATTGTTTTTGTCTGTTCTACCAATTTTAAAATCCTGATCCAAGTCTTGACGAGTCCCATTTTATTCAGATTTGAGCCTTATTAGCAAGCAAGCAAGCAAGCAAGCAAGCAAGCAAGCAAGCAAGCAAGCAAGCAAGCAAGCAAGCTATACTCCACTATATTTCAATACCTCCAAATTTCTAAAAGCTTATCTTTCTTAATCCATTTTTCGCTAACGGCGTTTCCTTGATCCCCACCAAGACACAAAAATCAATTTTTATTTCGTTCTAAAAATAAAGTAACATGCCCTTTCCAGGACTCGGGACTTTCTCTCCAAAAGATAACAATATCTCCTGGTTTCGCTTTTTCCAAAGGTGCATCTACACCGAGGTTTAGCCACTTCTTGCTGTTGCTTCTAGTAACGTCGAATCCCCAATAATCGTTCTCGGTCATAGCCTTTAATGGAAACCTCATCCCCTTGATTACCACCTAAGCAGAGTATGGTATCACCCGTATCTTCTACAAACAGTGCCACGTGTCCCTTCCAGCTTTCAGGTGATTCTCGCCAAAATACCACGATATCACCCGGCTTCGCCAGTGCAATGGGCACGTCTATACCATAATTAATCCACTGCCTCGCTGTAGCAGCCTTCTTCTGAGGCCAGTTCTTGGGACGTATAAACTCAGGTAGCTCTGCTATACAAAATCCTAAGAAAATGCCACACCAGCTCGTCTCATCGTTTTTTACCCAATCTAAACCGGCTCTCTTCGCATAATGTAGGATTCTGGAATTATTTTCTACACCAGCCACCTCCCTAGTGCCGAGTTCGAACTGTGCTATATCAAAGAGAAGTTGATTCATGGTACCCTCCTATGAGTTATTTATGATTTTTTCAAAGCTTACCTTTTGCTAAAAATCTCTATAAATTCAGCTAAAAATATCCAAGTACAGTTCGACTAAAGCCTTTTGCAAAATTAGTGAAAGATTATTGTCTTTAGGTAATAGATACTATCTGAATCCAGTCATGGGGTTACCAGAATTCTGGGACAAGCAAGCATAAAGTATTTCTTTTCGCGCAATCGCGCAATATCCGATAGTTTTTTTAACGGCCCGACGAATTGGGGAACCACAAAACAACTAAATCCTAGCAAGGTCGATCCCCGGTAGCCCGGGACAAGATTGCACCGACAAGGCTGAGATTGCTAGAATTAAAGAATTCATTATATACTCCTATGAAGTGGCTGTGATTGAGATTAGATAACTGCTAATAGCAACGTAAAAATACCTAAGAATGCTCCTACTTCTGTTTTTGAAAGAGCAAATTTTCCGCATTTATGTAGATTTCGAATCCCTTGTGCCAAAGAAATTAACCATACGAGCCATGCGGCTTGAAGACCAATACTAATCGATCCCAAAACCGAAAAGACACCTCCAAATTGTTCTGAGCTGTATAGTAAAACTCCAATACCAATAAAGACACCAGGTAGAGCTACCGAAAGATTACCTTTTTGGTTTGTTCTTAAATCAATAGCAAGACAGATAAGCCACAGGCTTTGTAAAAGAAAGGCAAGATTTTCACCTATAGCCACACCCGAGTAGGAGTGAATGAGTGACATATCTGCTTCTAGGGAGTTAAGTAAATCAAGATTATTAGTATTGGCGAGGTAACTTCTTGCAATCTTTGGGATGACAAATGTCCAGCGAATAAATCCAAGGCTTGTAAAAATACCAGCAAGACACCCAAAAGCCATTGCTAAGCGTGACAAAGTCGTTCTAAGAGGAAGAGATTCATGGATATAAAATGAAATGGCAAAAAAGCTCAACCCTGTAAGCGTGAAAAGATAGTAAGTGGGTTGTATGATATGCTGGTTTTTCGTATATAACGCTAACATTTCCAAAGCTGGTTTTCTCAGTATCTCTTGAAATTCAAAATAAGCTGCTAGTAAGTGATAGGCGATATTCATGGCAATAAAATGAGCAATTATTAATATGAATAATGTTTTATAATTATTATTTTTTTGAATATTGTTTGTCATGTTTCTCTCCGTTGTAATCAAATTTTAATTTTCATTGCGGGAAACTTATAGCCCAATATTATTAGCGATAAGCAATACCTAGATTGAATTGATGGTAACAATTATGGAAATTGTCTTGGTAATGATCCGCGACTTGTTTCTTAATAGTAGAATTCGACTGTTTTGTTAGATTGTTGTTCATAGTCAAATCAATGTCCGGTTTCGGGGCAGAATTAAACCAATCCATTGTAAAATCAGTGTAAAAATAGGTATCCGCATAAATTGTTGCGTCAAATCCGAGACCAATACCAGGGCGAGTTGCGGATCTTCTGGTTACTGCAATTTTTGCAGCCGAATTTACTTCTTCAAATCCTACTTGTCGCGGACGTTGATCAAAGAACATGGTTTCAACGTCGTCACCATTATATATTGCGCCTGCAGTGAGATAAAAACCCTTCGCTTCTTTGAAGTAGTACCTAGCTTGCAATGCGATTCTTTGGCCAACGGTTTCAGAGGACTTCTTTAAACCTTCCCAACCAAATTGGGTGTTATATGATTCAGAGTTTCTAGTGATGTTGTCACTACCTTGCCAAATTAAGTTAATCATCACTTGATCATTTGGAAAGTACCCTAAGATTACTGCAGGTTTAAAGCTATCCGATAAGAGGGGTATCTCCCCAAAACCTAGGCCGAGTTGAATACTTCCTTTGGTTTGCGCCGTTGTATTACTGGTTAGCATTACTAAAACTAACGAGGAAAGAAATATTTTCACAATATTCTCCATTATCTATTGATAATCATACTTGCTGCTTTGGGAAAAAAATTTGCAAGCACGCGAAAAAAGCCCATGCTTCCAATACATAGTTCCTGTTTAGGGCTAGATATAAATCGAATGATTTCATCTGCTACTTTTTCTGCAGAAATTTTTTTCACATTCCTGCTCTTAGTCATATTGGTGTCAACAACTGGTGGGAAAACTTCTTTAATAATAATATTCTGCATTTTTAATTGCTCTCTAATTGAAGCAGAAAAACTGTGGAGAGCTGACTTGCTAGCACAGTAAGATGGTGAGATGTTTTTAGGCAGCCAGGCTAAACCTGAATTAATATTTATGATTTGTGAGTTCTTATTAGCCAGCAAAATCGGATAGAGATAATTACTTAAGGCTAACGGCGCTAAGTAATTGCAGATTATTTCTTGCTTAGCCCGTTGGTAGAAATGACCGCTACCATCAAGTGCTTGCTCAAATTGGATGCCAGCATTATTTATTAAAATATTTAGGTCACTATGGTGTTCTTCAACGAAGCTAACAAGTTTTTCGATTTGTTTTTCATCACATAAATCACATCTAAAGGTAGTAATTTTGGGGTGTTCTACAGAGAGTTCCTCTAGAAGGTGGCTCGTTCTACCGATGGCAAGGATCGCATGACCCATCTGGTTTAATTTGATGGCTAAACACCGACCGATGCCTGAAGTAGCGCCGGTGACTATTATTTTTTGAGCTGGATGATTCATTTTTTAACCTTTCCTTTCCCTAATAAATTTATCTTTTAGTTATCGAGATATTTCACAAGAATCTCCTTAACCTATGTTAAGAAGTTGAAAGTTATTGATAACCCATTGATATTAAATTATATTTAAAGACTGGAGGTGTGAAGAATGCCATGACGGGAATAGATAAGAAGCAAATCCTCAAAGACGGCTTTTTAGTCGGAGCTGAAATTGAAGATCAAGCTCTTGAAGAGTTTTGTGAGCTAGTTAAACCAAGACACTTCAAAAGTGGTGGGTTGTTTGTAAAATATGGTGATGAACCAAATTACTTCGCAATTGTCGTTAAGGGATTGTTAAGAGCCTATTACCAAAAAAGAGATGGTACGATTGTCAACAAGTCCTTTTTTCCAGAATGCAGATTCGTATTCCCTGGAGCAGCATACTTACTAAAAGAGCCTAATCAAATTTACATTGAAGCATTGGAAGATAGTGAGTGCTTGATAGGTAGGTACCCTGATCTTGAAAAACTTTATTACAAATATCCAAAGTTTACATTATTTGCTTTATACGCTTTCCAAATCGAATGGGCTAGAAAAGAGCGCAGAGAAACTCAAATGATGTTACTCGATACTATAGAGCGATACCAATCTTTTAAAAAAGAATTTCCTACTCTTGAAAATAGAATTGCTGGCTATCATATTGCTTCCTATCTCGGGATGACACCAGTTCAGCTAAGTAGAGTACGGCGTGCACTGGTTAAGGTGAGATTTTAACTAAAAGGTGATCAAATTTTAAGCAAAAAAACGTAGCGAACTTCTAAAGGACAGCAACCTTTCTTCACTTAGTCTGTTATTGCATAAATCTACTCTATTTGGCGCTTTTTCAAATCCCGAAAGTAACTTTTAATATCCTTTGCAGACGCGTAGGTAGATTTAAACTATAGGTCTCTTGGGTAATTGTTCGAAGCAAGCTAAGTGCCGCTATTATGGCTTATGTTGAAACAAATTCCCTGTATTTTCAGTAGTATAATAATGTTTCTGCAATAAAGTGGGATCTGACTTGTCCATATAGGCGATTCTGATGACCCTGTTCAAGCTTGATTAACAACTTTTACCAAACACGTTTTCGGATTATTATATGAAGTTTTTCAGTCATTTTACTTATCTCTTCCTGTGCGCTTTAGCTATCAACAACCTAGCCTATAGCCAGACTCCCCAATTGAATAGAACTAGCATTGAGGACTTGAACAGTAGAATGCCTCAACCTGTTGAGATTCCAATTCACGTCCGCGTTCACGGGGCTCTTATAACGCCCAGTAGCTACAGTCAGCAATGTATCAAGACCAGGATTAGCAAGACACTTCTTAAGCTTGATTGTGATGTTAAATTTGTGGAGGAACCTAAAAATATCACTGGCACCTCCTGTGCAAACGGATTACTTGCTTGGGCCTTACCGGCAGTGCGAGGCTATAGTTACAGCGATGTCTATATACAAGCATCAGGTCAGGGCTACTCGAATACAAACACGGTTTTTACGATTGTTGGTATTGAAAATAACCCCGTAGGCGGCGACTATTTTGCACTTGTCCGGCTCGCGGATGTAGGAGCGGCGCGGTATGCCTATGAATCTTTTGCAAGGTGCAATACTACTGGACCAGGAAAATATGAGTATATTCATTTTTCAGCTCTTTTTACCCTTACTAGGGCACCTTAAGGAAAGCGGGCGGATCGATCGAATACCAAGAGTTTGAAGCTGTCTCGGTTGCTGATATCTGGGCTCATCTGGCTACG
>JBNKNM010000254.1:0-7256 GCA_050293845.1 Pseudobacteriovorax sp.
CATCTGCGGTATATGGAACCTGAAAATCTCTAGAAAGCTTGCAGCACAGTCGGTTTGAGTTTCGCAAAGACCCTAATCTTTAGTAGATAAGCAATTGCATAAGTTATTCAATATAGAAATAAGTGAGCCCTTGGAGCAATCTTGGGGGATGGTTGATTTTACTTTAACAGATCCCTCAAAAGTGCTTTGGCGCATCGCTCATAACCTTTAGGAAATCGATCAGATTCCCTTTGATAAGATGTACGAGGATTTCCTGCGTTATTAATGCTTATCAACCCGTATTACGCAAACCGCTGGCAATGGCATTGATTGTTAGCAAAAGATTGTCGAGTACAACTTTTCGTTGGCTTTCCGGTCCTTCTTTTAACTGACGCCATTGTTTGAGATAACGAACCTGTAAATTATGAAGTATCCCTAAACTTTTCTCTCTTAAAGATATTGTTCGCGAAGCATGGGGGCGTCTTTCGGACACCGAGCCTACAAATAATCTTGCTAGATATCGCTCTGTTTTTTCATGTTCGTTAGTAACAAGTTTATGAAAGTAGTTTCTAATACTTTCATCTTCCACAAGACTTATGTATTGATTCATAATCTCACGACTGGCTGAAGCAACTGTTGTTTCAACATTATTGAGAACATAGTTTAGGATGGGGTAGAGATGAACTTTACCAACAAGCTTGCTAAAGACATTAGGTTTCTGTTCTTCAAGATATTCTAAGGCAGAGCCCACTCCATACCAGCTGGGAAGATAAAAGCGCGACTGATTCCAGCTAAATACCCAGGGAATGGATCTTAAATCATCAATGGTAGCTTTCCCAGTACGCTTGGAAGGACGACTGCCAATATTTGCGTGCTCTAGAACATCAATCGGTGTGACTTGGTTAAAAAATGTCGGAAAGTCTTGGTTTGTAACTAGCTCCCGATATACCTTAAAGCTGTAGTTTGAGATAGTTTCCATAATATCGACGAGAAATTCGTCAAGATCATCAGTAGGGGCTGCGAGAGATTCTTTAGTTAAACTGGCCATAAGAAGTTCTAAATTATAAACTCCCGTTGCAAGGTTCGCATACTTCCGCGAGATCGTTTCCCCTTGCTCCGTCATTCTAAAAGTTCCACTAAGAGCTCCTTTAGGTAAGGAATGAAAGAAACGATTAATAGGCCCGGCTCCACGACTAATGGTTCCGCCACGTCCATGAAAGAAACATATTTTAATCCCGTACTTTTCTGCGATTTGGCTCATTTTCATTTGTGCCAAGTGTAAGCTCCACTGGCTAGATAGTATTCCACCATCCTTACAAGAATCGCTATAGCCAACCATAACCTGCTGAATGGGAACTTCCAGCCCTGCGATCTGAGCTTGATACTTTAGGCTAGCCTTTGTTACGGGATGCCTGATGAATTCTTCAAGTATCTCTGAGCTTCTCTGTAAGTCATCTATAGTCTCAAATAGAGGAACGACTTGCAAAGGGCATACAAGGCTTTCATCCTTAGCAAAAGCAAGGCCTACTTCTCTGGCTAATAGATAGACTGTAAAAAGGTCCACCGCACTGTGAGTCATGCTCACTATGAGAGAGCCCAAACCACCAAATAAATAACTCTCTCCAAAATCATTAATAACCTGATAGCAATCAGTAACAGCCTTCGCAGGACCGTCCAAGTTTTGAGGTGTTATGGTGAGTGGGCGTAATACTTCTAACTCCCTCTGGACAATTTCCGACTTAGCACTTTTACTAAGTTCCGTGTACTTCATTGCAGTAATTTGTCCAGAAGCTTCCAATAATTGACCTAGGGCTTGGTCATGAAACCGCGAGTTTTGACGAATATCTAAGCGCGCTGTATGAAATCCAAAGGTTTGCAAGGTTCGAACAGCTCTCTTCAGCTCGTGGTCAATCAATCGATAAGCACCGACCTCTGCTAAAGACAATTTGATAACTTTTAAATCTACGAGCAACTCCTTAGGTTCCCGGTAACAATATTCCCCATCATCCAATCGAGTAGCGTGATTGCGAACCACTTCAATAGGCAGCCTATCGATCATTATATTCACTAATTTACGCCAGGATTCACCTGGGTTGCGTTCCATTGAATGCTGGTAGAGCTCGGGCTGGGTGTTTTTATAATGTTCTAATCTCTTTGCTAAGGGTTTTGGAATGCCGTGTGTTGAGTCAGCGAGACTGAGCTTTGAAGCTAGGTCCACCAACCTATGACGCATTATAATAAGAGCGTTAAGGCGTAAATCTGTGAGCACTCTGGCCGTTACTTCTGCTGTCACAAAAGGATGGCCATCCCGATCACCACCTACCCATGTGCCAAAGTGGATTGTTGGAAAGTCATGCTCCCAGTAATCAGGTTCTGTTGTATAGCCTGAGTTTTGCCATGCAGACATGAACCGATTGTCGAGCCAAGGAATAATTTCAGGAAATACATGCTTAAAGTAGTGCACCATACTTTTTTGCTCAAAATCGACGTTAGGCTTCTCAAGGTGAATTTCACCAGTTCTCCATAAACGCTCTAATATGGCTTTTACTTCATTTTTTAACCACTCCTGTTCGTCGGGGCTCCACATCTGATTTTCGCGTTTAACTAGTAGCAAGTATAATTCTCTATGGTGTTCTAGTACGGTGGTTCTTTTAGCTTCCGTTGGGTGGGCTGTGAGCACCGGCTCTACCCAAAGGTTTTTGATCAATGCAAGGACTTGTTTAGCGCTGACTCCCCGTTTTTTCAAGCTATCCAAAGCTTCTGGCCATTGCCCTGCTTCGTATTTGCCATCCGCTTGCATCTGTCTGCGGAATTGTATGTTAGTGTTTTCTTCTACCATATTCAGCAACTGAAACGATAGGGATAGTAATTGACTGACTTTGCGGGCACCAAATTCTTCCACGAGTGCCTCTTCTACCACAAACTCTTTATCCGACTGCCAAGGGATAACTGCTGCTAATTCAGGAGACTCAAGTTCGGATATAACATCCCGAAAGCATTCTATAAGAAAATGCAGATCCCCCATCAGTTTTTTAGAATCATTTAGAGCCACTTTTTACCTCAACTCGATAAGAATGAATCAAAGGATCATGGTTTTATATCCTTCAGACAAACCTAGCAGTTGTGGTTCTTGATTGCTAATACAACTTCTTCTAAGATAACAAGGATGTTGTATTTGCAATATCGATGCATGAAAGCCTTTTTCATTCATCTATGGAAGCTGAGTTTTCGCTTAAGATTTTAGAGAGTCGATCTGGCTAGGCAGCCACAGTCGAGCTACTGATCGATCTAGATATATGCCCATGGAGCACAGGAATAACAAGTTTTTCACTGACTTTACGTAAAGTAATAGGTCAAACTTGAAAGAATTCCATAAAGTTATACAATAGGAATGTATGAATAGGTCTTTAAATTTAATTATATTAGCCGAGTTAACCACTGCATCAGCTCCATTAATGAAAAAGAAGGATTCATGAACTACGTAAGAATCCTCATTTTATTCATAGCCATGAATCCGGGCCATGATTTGCTAGCTCAAGGGGCGAGAAGAAGTTCTCCCATTCCACCTATAACTATAGAAAACTCTGTCGATCCCGTTAAAATTGAAAAATGGTTTGCAACTCCAGGCGACTATGACAATAGAGATACGTCTTCTAAAGGGGTATGGGTAAAGATACCTTTTGATAGGATTCCAAGCAAGTTAGCGGTACCAGCAAAAGGAATTGTAACGTTAAGGGCTAGATTACAATTCCTCGATCAAGGTTCCTGGGGGCTTTTTTCCTTAGAAACAATTGGTACGAGTCGCTTTCGACTCAATGGTAGACTTCTTCCTCATTATGGAAATCCAGGGAAGACCTCTGAAGAACATGTGCTATCTAGAGGGAATCATGTACATTATTTCAGTACTGAGCCAGGTGAAATTGTAGAAATCGCGATAGAAATTGCAAACTGGTCTCGTAAAGAGGGTATGAGTTTCTACGAAGCACCTATTGTAGGGGAGGCGTCCTTAATCACCAAACATATAAGTTGGCTTACAGGATTCGACCAGTGGTTGTTTGGTAGTCTAATGATTATCGGGTGTTATCATCTAGCTCTCTATATGTTACGCCCCGAACAAAAAATGAACCGTTATTTTGCTATCTACTGCATGTTGATTGCCCTGAGGTCTACACTCGATGGAGATAGTCATTTTTTTGCTCAGTTGTTTCCCCAGTATGCGGATCATAATCTTTGGAAGCTAGAATTGCTATTTCTCTATTCTAGTTTTAGCGTGTTTCAATATTTTATAATGGAATTATTTCCCGAACTATTTAGTATTAAAATTTGCCGTATAATCTCCATCCTCAGTACAATCTTTTTTGTCTTAACCATTTTTTTAGACTTAGAACAGGTTTGGGTACTATTAAAGTCCTATCAGATAATACTTGTTATAACTGCCATATATGATTTGACTGTGGTTCTATTGTCTTACAAGAAAGGTAATCAAGATGCAGGGATATTTCTTTTAAGTGGCTTGTTTATTTTTATATGTGCTATCAATGATGTGCTGCACTTTCAGCAGTATATCAATACCATGAAGACCATAACGGTGGGAGTATTGGGATTTATTTTTAGTACTTCATATCTCATTTCAAGACGATTTTCTAAAGCTTTTTCCAGAGCTGAGAAAGCCGAATCAGAAATTAGACAGCTTAATATGAACTTGGAACATAAGGTGGAGGAGCAAACTAGGGATATCAAAATGATTCTAAAGAACATTCACCAAGGTGTTCTCACCATAACTTCCTCCAAAAACTTTACTATTGATAGTCACTACTCAACACATTTGCATCATCTAGTTGAAGAAGAAAATATTGAGGGTAAGAATGTTATTGAATTGATATTTAGGAATTCAAATTTATCAAGTGATAAAATCAATAGCATTATGGCAGTGATTCATGTCTCATTAGGGGAATCGCTGTTCTCCTGGGAGCTGAATAAAGATATTTTAATTAATGAATTTAGTCGGGATTTTAATGGCAAGCTCAATTTTTTTGAAATCGATTGGATACCAATTATCAATGATGATATGGTTACAAAGATTCTTGTTACTATTCGTGATGTGACTTCGGTAAGAACCTTACGTTCTCAAGCCATAGAAAATCGACAAGAGTTAAAAATGATTTCAGAGATTGTAAACATCTCTCAACAAAAGTTTGCTGAAATTATTCAACAAGCTACTCAGATTTTTGGAAAGATTGAACATAAACTACGATCAAACCAAGATATCAATGAAATTATTAAAACAATATTCATTGATTATCACACTTTTAAAGGTATATGTCGGTCTTATGAGTTGGATGCTATGTCAAATTGTATTCATCAAGCAGAAAATAGGCTAGAACAATCTAGAGATGAATTACAAGTCAACGCTTTAAGCGATCTGCAAAAAGATCTTGCCCTTTGTATTGATCTGACAAATAAATATATTGAAATCAATACCCAGAAACTTGGTAGAAACGTTAAACAAAACCTTATTGAAATAGCAGATAGAAATAAATTTCAAACTAGTCTAAGCCAGTTGTCAAAACTAGATGTAACTAAGTTATCTACGAACGACCGCAGGGCTTTTGATGAAAGTGTCAAAGTGCTTCAAGGCAGTTTTTCACAAGAGACACAGTCAATATTTACTGATATTTTTAAGATTGTTCCTAAGTTAGCAAATGATCTAGGCAAAAGAGCCCCTAATATTGAATTTAGCGGTAATGAGATTGTCATGGATACAAAACAAGCGACCCTGATGAGAAACATTTTTATTCACTTAATACGCAATTCGATGGATCATGGAATCGAAGCATCAAATGAAAGATTGTTAAAGGGAAAATCTGAATTTGGTAAAATATGTATTCAAATCAAGGAAGCAGAAAGTAATATTGTTATCAAGTACTCTGATGATGGTAAAGGACTGAACCTTGAAGAGTTAAGAAATTTAGGTATTAAGAAAAATTTAATCAAAAATACAGATGTAGATGTTATAAGTATCGCTAAGCTTATTTTCACTCTGGACTTTCAACAACAGATAATGTAACAGATATTTCCGGTCGAGGAGTTGGCTTGAGCGCAGTGAGAACTTTCATTGAGGAAGCTGATGGTAAAATTGATGTTAACCTTTGTGATTTGAGATCAAAATCCGATCCATCCCCCTTTTATTTTGAGATAAAATTACCAAAATTCATTGAGCAGGTTAGTTGATGATAATCGCTTCATTTCAGAATATGCTCATGAACGAACTATCTACGCGGAGATCTCATGGCTCAGATGCAGGTTATTGGATTTGACAAACTCGCGATTATGCTGATACCTCTAACTCTCGTTGCTTTGATCTACTGGCGTATGACACGCAATTGGAAAGATATTAGCATCGGATTAGTCCGGATGGTCTCCCAATTAATTCTAGTCGGCTTCGCCCTTAATGCCATTTTCAAATCCGACGATATCGTTACTATCACCTTAGTTTTTACATTTATGCTAACGGTTGCTGCTTGGATCGCAACCCGAAAAGTTTCTGAACGCAAGAAACAACTTCCCATAATGCTAAAGTCTTTAGCAATAGGTTGCACTCCTATATTGCTCTTAGTGCTCATTCTCATTATACCTCACGAACCGTGGTATAAGGGCAGTTATTTCATACCACTTGCAGGTATGATCTTATCGAATAGTATGAACTCTTTGGCACTAGCAGCAGATCGACTCAATAGCAGCACAAGCTCTCTCCATTCAAAAGAAGAAATTAAAAAATCTTTCGAGACAGCCCTTATCCCAACCATTAATTCTTTTTACGCAGTTGGTCTAGTCTCATTGCCTGGAATGATGACAGGACAGATCCTTTCTGGTATCAGTCCTTTAGTAGCTGTGAGATATCAAATAGTCGTAATGGCGATGGTGCTAAGCGCTTCAGGACTTTCCGTTGCATTTTATCTATTTAAAAATAATGAATTTTGGAGAAAATAGACCCTGTTTGGTCTTGGGTCAGATCCGCCTAAGTGTGAAGTTGTAACCAAAGAAGAATATGTTCATGAGAGCTTTTGCTATTAAACTATGACTATTAATTTATATATGAATAACTTATAAAAAGGAAACTTTTAAGGTACTAATTTGGAAATATAGGGTGTCCGTCCGTTCATTTATGATAGCAAGTCGCACCCTACCATCGCCAGGTATTTTCCTAGCCTAATTTCAATTCAATTTTCAAAGATCATGGTGATAATGCAGGCACTTCAGAGAATTGAGGTGAACTA
>JBNKNM010000255.1:0-7115 GCA_050293845.1 Pseudobacteriovorax sp.
CCAACGCCGAGGATCGAAAACTTGGATACGGAGCGTATCGCTCATATTATGAGCGTCGCACTAAATGAGTTTGCCCAGAAGGACTACCAAAGTTCATCGTTTAACCGTATCATTCGCAATTCAGGGATGAGCAAAGGGACGATGTACTATTATTTCACCTCCAAAGAAGATCTTTACCTTACCCTTCTCAACGCCTGCAAAAAAGAATTTGCCATACTTAGGAAAGCACAGATCCAAAATGTTAGTTCATCCGAAGAGTTTTGGGAGAACCTGGAGCAGCTCATCTGCTATGCGATTAAGGAACTTGATAACAAGCAAACCTTGGGAGACTTTATTTGCAATCTGATATCCTATGAGAGTCGCCAGGGAATATCTCCGGCTACAAAGACCATCAGTGAAATCGAAGATTGGATTTGTGACACCCTAGTTACGGGGCAGCTAGTTAGCTCCATCAGACGAGACCTACCTATAGAACTTCTTACAAGTCTCATATGGTCTACCTGGGAAACAGTCGACAAATGGCGCAAAGAGACACAGATAACAGCAGCCCAAGCAGGACAGTTGCTCTGCAGTTTGCTGAAAAGAAGCTTAAAATGTGAGTTGGAAGAAGATGCTGAATATAACCGGGACTAAACATGTTAGTCCCTTAAAATAACTCTAACTAATAACGGTTTCTGTTAAAGTTTCCGCCACCGCGAGAGCGATCTCTTTTATCTTCAGCCTCGCTAACTTTGATTGTACGTCCATCAAGCTCCGTACCATTCATTTGGTTTATTGCAGTAAGTGCATCATCACCGTTAGCAAAAGAAACAAAACCAAAACCCCTTGAACGCCCAGTTTCACGGTCAGTAATAATCTTAACATGAGTGATTTCACCGAACTTCGCGAACGCTCCTTGTAGATCGTCCTCCTTAGTTCCCCAACTTAGACCACCTACAAATAATTTCTTTTCCATATCGAACCTTTTCTAAAACTTTTTGGGATTCTCTGTGGGCACCTGCTCTGTGGTGAAGCCGGTGGAACCATCGAGAATCATTGGACTTGCTATGACTAAAATAAACACCACAGCTAAGTCGAGCCTTCAGGCTTAAAGCATATGCGAAAACATCAACAAATGGAAGAACTATCGTACATTTCAAATAAAAAACCATGGGACTATGGTTGCCATCATATATGTCACTCTATTTTAAAAAACTTAAAATGTTTAAATTTATAAAGAAAAATCCCCTATATTGACTTTTCCCGATGCAGCCTTAGGTTTTAAACAAATCCCTTGGCCGGAGTACCCATGGAACATCACGATCATGACCAACAAAAAGACCTGACCCCCTGGCAGGGGGACTACCGCGAGCTCACCATTGATGATTTCGCTCCTGAGGTAAAACCGACAAAGCCCTTCCCCCCTATCAATCTCCGTCCCAAGCAAAGTCTAGCTATGGTTACATATTGTAGCCTTATTATCATTTTACTCAGCATTTACAACTGGTTATCCAACAGTACCTACCTGTTAGCCGTTAGCTTTCCAAGAGTTATAGAAGACGGAGAATATTGGAGAGTTTGGACCTCCCTTTTCATCCATAGCGACTTTGGGCATGTCGCCTCTAATCTTTGGTTATTTGGGGTTTTCGGGTATTTGCTCCATGCATTTTGGGGTGCATGGGTATTTCCTGTTATTTCTTTTTCATTTATTGGTGGTTTTACTAATCTTCTTACCATTTTATGGTACGGCAATGCTACGTTTATTATCGGGGCTTCAGGACTCGTCTATGGGATGATTGGTTTGTGGCTGGTCACCTACTGTTTTTTTGAAACTCGCTTTTCCATTGCCACCAGAATATTTCGTGCCAGCGGATTTACACTCATCATGCTATTTCCAAGTACTATAGCCAAAAACATATCCTATTCGGCCCATAGTTTTGGTTTTATTATAGGTGTTCTAGTTGGTATTGCTTTGTGCTCGATAAGACTACATCGCACCCAGGAAACTCCCGCTCTGACATCGCCGCAGTAGGTCATTAAAAATCCTGAGTTAATTTCAAGAAAAAGGTACGACCATCTAGTGAATATAATTGGGGAGCTATACTGTTTTCCGCACCAATACTGCTGTTTTTCGTTGTCAATCCCCCAAGACTATCGAATAAGTTATTGACGCCTAGCAAAAGAGTGCTATCCCAAGGTAGTTCTGTACGATAAACCAAGTCATATTCATAATGATCACTAACCCTGCTCCCGCGGTTTAACAAACTAGCGCTATTCGGGTCCTGGCTTTGGGCTGATGTTATTCTTTGGGTCAAAATCCATTGGTGAGGTCCGGTCGCAAGTTTTAGTTGATTCTGAAACCGCCAAAGAGGGAAACCGTAGTAGCCGACCTTCTGCACCATAGGTTCCGTAGGGATATCCCTCAGCTTATAACTAAAGAATCTAAAATACCAACTCTGGATAGCTACTTTTAAAAAGGCAAGGTTAAATGTAAGGTCACTGCGTACTATCATCGCATTCATTCGTAACTCACCCAAATTTCTTATCGGTATTCCTATGGAATCAATAATCCCATCTGTGTCAACAGTAACCCAATTGCCTCCTACAGAACCCCCGTCGCTAGCTATACCATGCTCACTATACCAGAGGTCTACGATTTCCTGAGGATTACCGTCGGATGCAAAAACATCCTTCAAAACAACCCCGTAGTAATCTGCAAATAAGACAAACTTGGAATAAGGCTTCATGGTAAAGCTCATTCCATAGTTAAATCCTCGTTCGGGATACAGTTCAGAATTACCTGGAGTTTCGATACGAATAGGTCGTGTAGGTCTTTGTGAATTGCACGAACGGTTTTCATTCTGCTCCCGTTGACACCAGTTTGTATCCAAGATATTGGTATACTCAGCGAGTCCTTTCTGGTGTACAAAGTTCATAGGGGGCATGCGAAAACTACGGGAAGTTTTTACGTCTAAGGAATAATTTTCAGATAACTGTAAATTCACGCTAAGATTATAGCTGGGCATTCCAACTGCATCCGAAGTCCGATCATAACGCACCGCTCCGGCAGCAGAAATATGCTCCGTAAACGGAGCATAAAAATTGGCGTATGTAGCAGCTGTAGTGCGATGACCTTTTCCTTCTGAAACGAAATCCCCCACATACAATGGTTGATTTTGAAAATTGAATAGTTGATCAAATTCATCGGGAATCTCTTCAAAGCTTTCATCAAAAAGACTTGCACCGATGCCAACGGACATGACCCCACCCTTCAGTTTCAGTAGATTTGAGCGTGCTAGAAAATCAAAACTAACCAACTCGCTTACACCGTAGCTTTGCAACTCATCAAAAGAGTCAACAAATTGAGAAACATCCCTTGCTGCATCAAGTGGATTGTAGATAGGGTCCTCACCAAAGCGACCATCGGCATTAATCATTAAACTTGAAAGTACTTCACTATTAGCAATATTTCGCCCATTCATCTGAGCAGAGCTAAAAGAATAACTTAAGGAAAAATCCGTTTGCCAGTTTTCAACCAATTTGTTACTCAGGGTCCCTATTGCTGTGATAGCTGTATTTTTATTGATGTAGGTTCGCTCAGGTTCCTCATTCATTCTCGTGTATATGAAGAAATAATCCCCCGCCTCGGATTCTGGTACGATGTTTAAGGCCAAAGCTCGTTCCCGGCTTACTAATAGGGGGGAGTTGAATATAGGGTCTGTTGATATTTTGAAAAACCTGCCTTGATTCGCCAAACTTTCACTCAGTCGATAACTTAATAAGAAAGAGCTAGTGGTTTTTGGCGATAGATTCCAGTCGAGTATGGCCATAGCATAATACTCTTCCTTTTGGGGGGCTAATTCCTCACGAATTTCTTCGCGTCGCCCAGCACAGTAAATATTATGAGATTCATCCGGTACTGTTGCTAGACGGTTGGCTTCGGGGCAATTTTCACTAGGAGCCCAAGCACCAAAGGTTATCTGTTCCCCAAAAACCACTGGCTGGTATGACCAAGTGCCAGGTGGTGGATTGGTAGCGGTATACTGACGATCAGGGTACCCAAATGATAGGTCACGATACTTTTTATGGAGAGTTTTTGTACTACTCAAGCCAACAGCCAAGGAGAGTTGTGCTTGATTTCCCAAATCTATCCCCTGAAAAGCATCAATTTCTCTGGTATCACCGCTGCCTCCATTTTTGAAATTTGTAAAAGTGGAAAGTTCAGTACCCGGTACATTTTTTTTAAGGACAACATTGACAACCCCTCCTATAGCATCAGAACCATGAACTGCTGAAGCTCCCCCCCAAAGCACTTCAATCTGCTCCACCATAACAAGAGGGATATTATTCAGATTTACCGTTTTTAAACCGGGTAGAGAAGCGAGCCGAATACCGTTGAGCAATACCAGGGTTCGTGATCTCCCAAGACCAAGTAGGTCTGCTGCAGACATATCAAATGTCCTAAATGAAACATCGCCCTGAAAGCTTCCCCTAGGGCTTAAAACAGCATCATTTCTAAAGAAATCACCAAGATTTTTCGCACCTGAAAGCTCAATATTCTCACGGGTCAAAATGAGATCAGGACTGCGAAGTTTTTTTGTACTGGTAGCTTCGCTGTTATGCTGTGAAAGTTCTTGCACCAGTGCAGTGGCAGAATCTTGCGACAGGGTAGAATCCGATTTTGTAATCTTTTCACTCCGCGCTATCTGCACTACTGATAAGCAATAAATGGCTAAACACCATTTTATATCCACAAAACCCTCGTCACTTTACCTGTTGTACTATCGTCTCACGATCTTGACCAAGTGACCTTCCTTCGAAGCCTATCATATCCATTGATTACCAAAGTAAATTGTACGGATTTTTCAGAAAAATAAATACCAGTTTTTGAGAAAAGTTTATGATGAAGAATCATTCTTTTTCTTAGGCCATATCCTCGGTACAAAAGCAGGTGTGGATTCTATATAGTCTTCATATCCTAATTTTGAGCTTTTGAGCTTTGATTCTAATAAATCAACTCCTGATATTTTGCGCAAAAAAATTGTCATGATGATAGGGCTGATGATCGTCCACCAACCACCTGCCCCCCAAGCAAAGAGGTAATAGCCCCACCAAACCATACCGTCGCCAAAGTAATTGGGGTGTCGCGTAAGCTTCCAAAGACCTGTACGAAGTAGCTTACCTCTATTTTCAGGGTTTCTTTTAAACTGTACTAACTGCCAATCTCCCACGGCCTCGAAAAAAAAGCCTATGATCCAGCAAAAAAGACCAAGCCCCACCATTGCTGGCGTCAGTTCGCGAGGAAACTTTAATACATAAAACAAAGGTATCGATATAATGGCTGCTAAGAACCACTGTAATAGAAAAATTGTAAATAAACTCTTCCACCAAAACCCACTCTGATAACCAGCGCGGATGTTTTGATAGCGATAATCCTCTCCATGCCCACGGTTACGAAGATAAATATGGATAGAAAGACGACTCCCCCATATGACAACCAGTATTATTACCAGTGCCTGGGAGAAACTGAGATCTGTACCAGAAAGTATGACATAGCCAAAAACATTAGAAACATAGGCTAGACCCCATACCCGATCCACAAAACTAGCATCTTTTTGCTTGACACTTATCAACCAAGTAATAAAAAATAACGTCAAAGAAAATAAAAGGCCAGTTACTATAGCCATCAGTCTCATCCTGTCTTAATCCAAGCAATTTAGAATTAACGATCAACTTCCGAGATGCAAGGTCTTTTTTGAAGCATGAGGGAATTATCGTTAACGCTGCCTTCGTTTGGATTCCATAAGGTCTTTGGTTCCTTCGATGACAGCTCGGCGTTGCATACAATTGATATAACCAGAATACTTAGCAGCACCAGTTAGTTTTGTGATGAGGTCTTTACATTCATCGTGATAGATCTGCGAAACTCTTTTGCAGTCCACATTCTTGCTCAGGTCAGCTGGATCTTGAATAGCGTCCCGCATCCCACTAGCCCATGAGTTTTTACGATTTTCGCAAACCCTTAAATAACTCATTTTTAAGTCATTTTTGGAACATCCCAATGACAAAAGTGCAAAAAATGTTAAAATATAACGAATATAATAGACATATTCTTGTACTAAATTCATAATTTCAACTAACACTATTCTTTTCTATATGGCTCACTATAGCACTTGGGGTATTTTTGTGAAAGATGAGTTGCTAATTGTTGGCGATCTCGCTGGAAATTTTAATGCTTTGGAAAGACTTCTTTCTCAAGTTAATACTGATATTTTTATTCTAGCAGTGGGGGATGTTATTGACAAAGGCCCCGATAGCATGAAGCTTCTTAATTTTTTTATGGAAAAAGAAAATAGTCGTATTTTACTGGGTAACCATGAATTTTTGATGTTGCAGACTGTTAACGAAATAGCCACCGCCAATTCGATCCACGATCTTGACTGGGCTCATATCTGGATACAATCTAAGGGAATGGCCACAATTGAGTCTTTTTTGAATAGAAGCATTGCAGGCACTGAGGATCTTTGGGCCTCTCTAAAGGAATTTAATGAACATACCAGAGAACAAGGTTTTATTGATTTTCTTCTTGCATGTCCTGTCATTTACCATCAAAAAGGCTTGATTGTATCCCATGCTCCTTGTTCTTTAAAGTGGCTACCTAAACTACTCAAACGAAGAGGGATCAAAGACGAAACCATTTGGGTCGGATTTCATCCCTTTAGCAAAAAGCCTTGGTTACAGCATGGACAGAGTGTGTTTCCGCTGGATGAACAGTTATCTAAGAAATTCCCCAAACTTCTATTTTGTAGAAGTAAACCTATTCCGATAAAGAACCACTTGCATATTTTCGGGCATATGAGCCGCTGGGGATATAAAAAATTTAATGCCGATCACAAGGATCATCATGGAAATATATGCATCGATACCAGCCGTAGGGGTGTCCTCACAGGAATGCTATGGCCTTCAGCCCATTTGGTATCAACAAAACTATAACATATACTACAAGGGTAGGCCCCAAAGTTTGATCTTATCAAGAAGACCCGAGGGAGATTAGGTCCCGTCAATTACCCCCACCTAAAGGAGGGGGCTTGTGAGGTGACTCGCAAGGGAGACTAGTTGACCAGACCACTAGCAAG
>JBNKNM010000256.1:0-7099 GCA_050293845.1 Pseudobacteriovorax sp.
ATCTGCGGTATATGGAACCTGAAAATCTCTAGAAAGCTTGCAGCACAGTCGGTTTGAGTTTCGCAAAGACCCTAATCATAAGATTACTCATGTCATAGACTGAGCCACCTTGATTAATTGGTGTAATATGATGAAGTTCATAATACTTTCTATTATCATCATCAAGTCTTTGAGACAGTACAACCAAAGGAGATCCTCCGCCCTTCATTCTAGCAATATTCGAAGCGCTGAACTCATTGGCATATTTAGAGTCAACAACAGCAATCCAAAATTTATCCCTAAAGTTATCAAATTTTGCATGACTTTTCCCAGCTAAAATATCACCGATCTCTTTTGGAATAAGCCCAGCATTACCATGATTACCACGCAATAACCGAGCGCTATCAAACAATCCGCTACTTGCAGAGGCTACTCCGGGCGACTTACGAAGCACCTTAGCTGATGGCCCAACGCTATCCTTAACATCATTAGGAAGTTCAATTCTATCTTTGAGACCCCTACTGGTCCCTTTTAAAAGGGGTGTTTCAACAAAATTGACTAAATTTCTTACATCGTCAGCATTATTGATCCCTAGTTTGCTAGTGGAGATAATAATTCCTTTGACCTCATCTAACAAACAATCGCCAGATCCGCTAGCATAAGTTTTGGAGAATGCAAAGTCTAATAGGATTTCAAAAGGTGAAAAGGGGTTTCTCTGGGGTTTCTCGTTATAAGCAACAATATTACACGCAGTCTTCAAGCTCTCTGACAAATCTTTAAGAAGCAAATCGGCCGCTTCTCCTTCGATCCTAAGTTCTGCTTTTAGAGAATCCTTGAGTGTTGCTATATTCTTAAACAATACGTCGGCACGACTTGTTTTAAGGGGCACAATAGCTCCCACCGCATCTCCTGCCTTCCGCTACCAATAGCGAGACCCAGACCAGGATACAGCCTATCTGACACTGTTAGCTCTTCATCTCCACAAAAAGATTTTCCTTGTGTCAATTCGTACCACAAGGACTTGTTTATCCCTTACCCTTTATTTTAAATTGTGCTCAGTCAGCAGTTCTTCGTGGTGCTTCTGGATTTAAGCAAATCGGTAAATGGATAAATGCGCAATCCTATTCTAAATTAGAACTCATGGGTAATAAATTTAGAAGGAAGCCTCATGGGTCCACAACATATACTTTCTGCAGTAATTCACAATACTGGAATTCTAGTTGGTGTCCAATTAGTTCCCAATAAAAAAAGTGAGGTTCAGAGTATTATGTCTTTGTTAGATACAATAAATATTATAGGAAAAGTAGCAACTGCGGATGCCCTACAAACGCTAAGCAGCTTTGGTTTATATTTAAAAATAAGAGGAGTGGATTACGTATTTATAGTAAAAGGAAATAAAAAATACCCTTGCTATAGTTAAAATGGCTCAGATGACAAGTTTAAATATATAGTCCATAGCCAAGCATTAGTATCGTCAACTCATAATATCCAGCACTAGGAGTATCCTCTTCACTACTGGCAGTAGCCCTGATAAAGCTAGCGTAGTAAGTCGATCTATTACCTTTACCATTACGCGCCAGCCCACCTGTAATGTGATATCGCTTTAAACTCTCAAAATCTTGAACTCCCCTACCATTGAACGCAATAGTCCCATCCTCAGCCATAACTCCTGCTCCTTTATTGGGACCAAAGAAAGAGAATGAGACAACGTACTGATTCTGTTTTGAGGAAGAGTATTCAGCACCAAGAACAAAGCTATGGGCATTAATAAATTCAACAGGAGCATCACCTATTATAGTTTGGGTGGGATTTTGATCTATATATGTCCCTGCAACCCAATCTTCATGGCAATATTGAAAAAAAACTTGGGTGCTTATGGGAAGATCTGATTTGATACCAAGCCCATAAACCTGAGGCCGATACACTTGGCGGAATGTCTTTACCTCCCGACTTCCTGCAGCATTTGCCGACAACGAATACCAACTTTTAACATTAGGCTGGAGCTCCACACCGATAGTAGCAATACCTTTTTTTATATAACTTGTACCCAATCGCAAAAGTAGGATCTTATTTTGATTCGAAACCGTGAGAAACTCCTCTCCTGAAAGGAATATTTTTGAAGCACTATTAAAATAATCATAAATAATACTCGCACCTACATGAATTTGTGGGTTAAAACTGTAGGCCCAGCCGATACCGAATTTATACGAATTTCGGGTATTTTGCAGATCAGCTTTTTGAAAGCTACCGGTTCCTCCTAGGGATATCGGAAATTCTTTGACATCGGTTTTTGTATTTGCTCCCGTAGGTACGAAAACGAAACCAAAGGAAATATTGCTGGTCTTATCCTTCATTCCCAATCCAGTGGAGATAAAAGGAACAAGAGGTACTGAAATATTCCCCGCCCCAACTTCAGGATCTGGAGGTGTAAACTTATAATTCAAATTTGAAGGAGCAAAGTCGACCCCAAATTCAACTCCTTCAGATTTATAAAGATTTGCTGGATTATAAAAAATTGATTCACCACCACGGCTTTCGGTAATTCCTGCTCCACCATAAAGTTTAGCCATAGCGCCTTGATAATCGAAAATATCGAAGGCAAATATTTTTGGACATAGGCAAACAAAAATGATCAGACCGTAGGTCCAATGACGCAAGGTGTAGATCATAAAAAAGATCCTACTGGGTGGTCATAAGGCCATAGGCATTTATCATAGTCCTTAAGGCCAAGTTAGTGAAGGTTTGCTCTGCTGTTTCATGCTGACCGCGATTATCCGCGTGTTGCTGCGACATGGAAACCATGGTTGAGCTTGCACCATCTGCACTGGGTACGATGAATGAAATCTGACTAGCAATGATGTTATCGTCGTTGTCAGGCTCACCGGCTTTCAAATAGCTCTTGATACCTACAATATTAGATGTTTCATCAAGCATCACATACTGCTGTTCTAATATCCTCGTGTCATTGACAGTAATAATACTAACCTGAACTGTAAGATCGAACTGAATCACCGCTGTTTGCAATACGGGAGCTGTTCCGGCTACAGAACTCAACTCCGTCTGCACGATGGTAGCGTTGCCCTCTGTAAAATCAGACTCATTGAGCTGATTCGAAAAGGCTTGAATTTCTGCAGGCGTCTTTGGTAATTTTAATGCAGTAATAACTTTGAATTGGCTTATACCATTGACATCATCAGATTGAACCAGGTTGACACTGGCATCGCCCTGACCAGCATAAGGGTTTTCTAAAGCTTGTACTAATGCAACTGTTGGCTGGCCATTGTTGCAGCCAATAGAAAATGCCCCTTCAGCTTCAGGAAAACTTGCTCCAGAATCACACAAAACCTCCGTCACAGTTTTAGCCTCTTCTGAGAGATCCTCGTCCTGGACGACATTGTCTTGGTCTTCACTAGGTTCGGATTTATTGTTTGCGCTTGTTGAGCTGGTATCTTCACTACCTACGGACGGGTTTGCGATCACCCGATCAGTTGCATAGGGATTTTTTTCTTCACACCCTATTTGGGTTAACATCAATACACATATAAAAATTGTTAGGTTTCTCATAAGCTCCCCTATATTTTTTGTCATTATATCGTTTATCGGATAATTTCAGTATATATTGAATATTAAGAAAAATATTCTTTTTAACATAATATATACAAATAGATACGTATCTATTTTAGTTTCAAAATATGGTTTAATTATTCTGATCGACGCCCAGTTTTTAAGCAGAACGAGGAGGCTGTTTGTGGACAGTCATGAATGTAAGAAGGGCTATGTTTTGCTCCCGAAGCAATTTCTCTTACCATAGTCCCATTCTGGGTACTCAAGTTAGAGATTAAGGGACCATCACATCACGATGAATTAATCGAAAGAAAAAACTCACTTCTAGGTCTATTGTGAGCTAAGCTGCACTCACCGCCAACGTAAACCGTAAATGGTTGAAATAATTGAGCTACAAACTTGGGAAATTAAGGTTGGAAGCGGTGGTTTGACCATTATTCCATCAACTATCCTGCTGTTGTAAGCCAATGAGTAGAAATTCTCAAAATTAATTTACTGCAATTATGACGCTGTGCACATCGTTTTAAAGATATTTGCTTTTGACCATTTTAACTAGCATTTAAAAAAGTGCGGGTGATTTCGTGAACGAGTATTAACTCGCTATCATAGACTACATACTGAGACTTTATCTTGTTCAGTTGATCTCCAAATGCAAGCGGGAGCTCGGTACATCCCAAAAGTATATGTCTACTTCCTGATTTCTTCATAAGGTTATCGACAAAATTAATAAAAAGCCTTCTATCTTCTTTCGAGAAGGTGCCTTTCTTGGCTTGATCAATCCAGGCTTGTAAATCGGATTGTGATTTTTCATCAGGAAGCAGGTATAGGAAGTTCGAATTGTCTAATATTTCCTGAAAAAGCTGACCGTCGACTCCTCGGGAAGTATTGAAAATCAAGATGTCATCTGCTGTTGGGGTGATTAAAGCAACAATAGCTTTGGGAAGGTGAAATATGGTGCCCTGCAAAGTAATGAATGAAAGGGCTTCGTAGTGAAGGTGTGCGGTATTACTTAGTAAAAAGAAACGGTCATAGCCCGATCTAAAGAATTCCCAAATTTGCCAAAGGTAGCGAGGTCCATCCCAAATAATTTCCCCAAAAGTGCGAGGAGGTGGTGCCGAGAGGAGATGTAAGGCTGTGTTTTTAGGCGTAGATTTAATATTAATCAAATTGGCAACTTTAGCAAGTATATGTGCGTCACTCAAAGGACCCATGCCACCCAATAATCCTACGGTTTGCGTAGGAGTTCCCGGCTGCAATTGTAAATGTAAGCTAAAAAGAGGACGCTGGCTTTCCTTTGGTATATGCTTGGCGATCAGCTTTTGAAGGCGCAGGTAAGAACTCGCGAATTTTTTTAAGTTACCCGTACTTTCTAAATGAAGTTCTAAGGCTCCTAAGCTTTCTAGTTGAGCGTCATTTAGACGTTCACTAAGAAACCTTTCCAAGCCTTCGATGTCACTGAAGTGTAGTTTGCCATTGCTACACCCCGTGAAAACAATAGCAATGAATATTAGGTGGTGTATCTTGGTTGTAAGCTTTGCTACAGCTGGTATTGCCCATAGACATAGATTCTTCAATATTAACTCCAAGGATCAGTACCCAGCAACAGGTTAGAAAAACCAAATAGTTCCAAAAGAAAATTCTTAGGAACCTGTATTTTGAGATCGAGCTTCAATCTTTGTAACGAATGGCCTAAAATAGACCGTGACGTCCATAAAGGCTATCAATATTTTGATATTCTCATCCATACATAGTTAATGAATTGTGTAAGGTGGTACCCGATGGATTGCTATTTTAGCTCGGAAAGTCTCGTATTCATACCAATTCGCAAGAAGGACAGGGAGTTTCTATGGGGATGCCAGTATTATTGAAGGAGAAGAAGCCACGCCCCGTAGGGCATGTGATAGGGTTACTCTGGTTTGACAAACTTTAGCGTCATACGATCGCTTTCGCCGATGGCAACGTATTTTGCTTTGTCCTCTTCTTTGAGGGCAAGTACAGGTGGAAGTGTCCAAACACCTTTAGGATATTCTTTAACATCCTTAGAGTTGGCGTTGATTTCAGACTTGGCTGCAAGTTTGAATCCTGCTTTTTCGGCCATAGCAATTACCACATCTTCTCTGACGTACCCACTTCTAGCTTTTGGGTCTTGAGGCTTTGAAGCATCAGCTCGATGCTCAACCACACCCAATATGCCACCGGGCTTTAGAGCAGTAAAAAATGACTTAAAAGCAGCGTCAGCAGCATCGCGACTCATCCAATTGTGAACGTTCCTAAAAGTCAAAACTGCATCCGCAGTGCCAGGAGCTATAATTTCTGTTTTATGAGGAGGCTCAAAATCATTGATTTTAACTTTTTGTCCAAAGTCATCGCTGCGACTGGCAACAAGTTTTTTAAACTTTTCACTTCCTTTTCTAAAGTAGCCTACTTCAGATTCAGCGTTAAATCCTGCAGCGACATATTGACCTTTGTCTTTCAGATAAGGAGCAAGAATTTCCGCATACCACCCACCACCTGGCCAGATCTCGACAACAGTCATTTCTGGCTCAATTCCAAAAAATGCCAGAGTCTCTTCGGGATGGCGGTAAGTATCCCGCACGCGATTGCTTTTTGCTCTAGATTCACTGGCGATAGCTGACTTAAGGGCAGGAGATTCCACTTTAGCCTGGGTCATAGCCTCTTTGGGAGTCGTGGCACAGCCATTTAGAGCGAACCCGCCCATAGCAACACAGAACAGTAGCTTTTTCATTTTCTCTCCTTTAATGAAACGATGAAAATTCTCAGCATGATGGCATTGGCAAAGATAAAGGTCAACTCTGGTAAAGCTCCGATAGTGCTATAAAATCTGTTTCGTTGTTAACTGCAGGGAAATTTTGCTACTCCCAGCGTTGCACTGCTGCCGCAATTTTATTCTTGATGTTAGTTGCAAAGTGGTTGAATCTCCTGGGGGAAAAGTATACAGCCCCCCATTTAACATACCATCTATTGGTCGCACAGCCGTAGTCACCGACCCCGAAGGGGCTCCATTTCATCTATTTACCCCCGAAAACAAGGAAACCAAGCTCAATGTCATGGGAGGGGAATCAGGTCAGCCCTGTTGGCTTGAAATGTTAACTGAGGACCTTTTACATGCAAAGGAGTTCTATACTCAGTTACTGGGATGGCAGGTGAAAGAACAGGATATGGGACAACAAGATCCCTATCTGGTCTGCTCTTCCGGTGACAACATGGTCGCTGGGATTATGAAGCGCCCCGACGAAGTACCAAAGACCGGCTTTGGTGCAACTGATGGACAACGACGATGAAAGTTCATATGAACCAGCTGTTTATGCTGCGATCCCGAAGATATCTTCTATAAATTTAACTTGCTCCATATGAAAATCCTGGGACAGCGCTACCTGTCCCTTCCTAATCATGTGCATAGTCTCATATCCCCTGATCGTCTTAGGGGCTGTCCAGAAGCCTTTAAATCCAAGCCCATGCCTGATTAGTCTCTTTATCCTCCGATGATCACATTCAACTCTATTATTAAGATACTTTACCTGCCGAAGCTGAGTTT
>JBNKNM010000257.1:0-7089 GCA_050293845.1 Pseudobacteriovorax sp.
AAATATAACCTTAACCGCAATGGAGGATTTCGAATCAACGATTCGATGCTCGCCGCAGGGCTTCTCCATTCCTCCCGACCCTAAAGAGACCGGGTTTCCTGGAGAAGTTTGATGAATTTATTTTTTCCTGTAAAAAAAACGAGGCTGATGATTATCAGCCTCGCCGAAGATGGGATTATTTAGACTTCAGATATTCATCTGACAAAAACAAAATTACCCTAAAGCTCAATTGTCGACTTGAAGATAGGAAGTATCCTAAAGCATTGCAAGATATGATCTCAAAAACGCGAAAGTTCCTTTTCAGGATGATAAGCCTGAGTGGCATATATTGGGCCAATTATTGAAAAATCAGCTAGTTAGCCTGCTTTTTTTGTTCATTGTGAAACAAGTAGCGCCTTAACCACTGATCCTGTTCCCATAACAAATGTTGCCAGCTTTCCTTAGCTCGGTAGCCGTGGCTTTCTAAGGGAAGAATGACTAGACGCGCGGTTCCCCCTAATCCGCTTATGGCATGAAAGAGTCTTTTACTCTGTAGAGGAAAAGTGCCTGAGTTATTATCTCGCTCCCCGTGAATAATTAAAATCGGCTCATTAATCATATTGGCATTTTGAAAGGGAGACATGGCATTGTATACGCCAGGTATTTGCCAGTAAGTTCTCTCTTCAGCTTGGAAACCGAAGGGAGTGAAAGTACGATTGTAAGCTCCACTTCGGGCAATGCCAGCCCTGAATAAATCGGTATGAGCCAAGAGATTAGCTACCATAAAAGCGCCATAGGAATGACCAGCAATGGCTGCTCTGTTAGTATCAATTTTTTCTGTTTCCGATAATGCCTTTAGGGCAGCCTTTGCGTTGTCTGATAACTGCTTTATAAAGCTATCGTTTGGTTCCTCTGTTCCTATACCTACAATTGGCATGGACACCTTATCTAGTACCGCAATGCCCCTTGCTAGAAAAGGCATAGCCCCTTTGTAAGAAATTCGCTTAAATTGATATTTTGATTGTCTGATTTGGCCTGCAGCCTCCTTAGTCTTATATTCACGGGGATATGCCCATAGCACAACAGGCCATTTTCCCGATTGGGGGCGTGCTTCAGAGGGGGGAAGATATAGAATAGCAGAAAGTTCAATCCCATCAGCTCTTTGATAACGAAGGTCTATTCGCTTTACTTTTTTAAAAGTCGGATAAGGGTGGGCAAATTTTGTCAAGGCTAGGACTCTACTTTTCTGAGACGGTAAAATTCGTAGAGAATAAAGATTGGGAGGATTCTGACTTGATTCCTGTATCATTAAAAAACTATTTTTTTGAGCATCCAGATATTCAATGACCCGAGAAAAATTGGGAGCTGATGATTGCCAAATTTTTTTCGTGGCCGCTGAGGAAATATCCACTTCTTGCACGAAGGGGCGATAACCATCAGGTGAAGCGCCAAGCCCAGCATACAATACTTTGCCAGATGGGGATAAGTATCCAATTTTTGCACCAGAAAAAGGTACTTGTACGGGTTCACCTGGATCTGAGTATGTATCTTCATAGGATCGGTCAAAAAGCACTTTTGGACTACTTTTAGCTGAAAAATCAATGACACGTGAAATCTCCCAGCGATTGGCCCACCAAGTCTCCTTGGTTATGGCTTTATTTGCACTTAACCATACGATATCTGAGAATCTATATTTGAGTTGCGCTATGGGGGTGGCTTTTTCATGAAGCCCCATAGTCCAAATTTGATCTCTAAATTCAAAGTCTTGGCTAGGATCACCGCCATCAAGGGCTTCAACCCAGGATAGTTTGTCGTCGCTAAATGGAATCCACTGTAAGTGCCTCGGACCTTGATAGGTGGCAGAAAAACCTTGAGGGATGCTGTCCGTAACTGGCAGTTTGACAAGCTGGCGAGTGATAGCACCCGAGCTACTATGGATAACTTTGTGACTTCGGGAGAACCTATAATAGGGAACCAAATAGGAAAAAGGGGGATGGAGTGCAGTTATTAATATGTGCTTTCCCGTTGGTGACAGTGAGAAGTCAGCGATGAGCTGTGGGGAGTTTATGATATGACGCTGTTTTCCCGCGAAATCTGTATAGCTGAGTTGGGATGAAAAAAAATACTTGAATTCATCCTCATCTGCCGCATTTTTTAAAAGATCTTGGTAAGTTCTTACCGCTGTTTTTTTGTCGGAAGTTTCTTGAATAATGGGAGATATCGTTAGATCAGGAACGTGATGTTGTTGTATGTTCCCGTGTAGGTAATAGATACCTGAACTGTCGCTAGACCAGTGGAAGCAGTCATTGCCAATAAGGCAATTAAGGGGTTTGCTTGAGATGCGTTGCGGACGAAACTTAGGAGCAGCAGCATAGAAAAGGTTTAACCGAGTTATTCCCATTTGCAGGAATGCTAATTTTTGCCCATCAGGGGACCATTTGGGGTAGATTACTGGACCTTGGGAGAATCGCAAGGTTTTAACAGTGGTACCGTTAGCTAGTTTTATTTCTATCTTATCAAATTTATATCTGATACGACTCTTGGTTCGATTTTCAGGGTTGAATCGCAAACCTGCTAAGCGCTTTTCTTGGGAACTTAGTTGTTCTAAGGAATCAAGGCTTGACCAATGACCCAAGGCTAAAAAGCGACGGTTGGGGCTAGTATAGAGTCGTGGGAAAGGGGGGGCTTCCAAAAGAGGCTTCATCTCTGCAGGAGCTTCTCGATATTGTTGGATCTGGGCTTCTACGTTAGAGGTGGATAAGAGAAATGTAATGACTGCAAGAATAAGCATGACGTCTCCAATGTTATGAACATTTGAGTGTCATCATAATTGGCAAACCTTCAGGCTGTAAATGAGTCAAAGCAACCTCGATTAGGCAATTAAGAAATAAATTTTCGATTGTACCACCATATTAAATGATGGTTTTTTGGCTAGCGGTTTATAAAATTACGGCTACAGTACGTTTGGCTGTTGTCCTGGTCTACACTGGGAAGATAGTTTAAAGGACTCCCCATTTCTTCAAAGCTACATTTAATCCAAGCCCTATAGCTTGTAACATCCATCATCGTACCACTACCTGCATCACAGGTGTAGTCGGACTTGCGACCTGGTCCCGTAGTGCTGCCCACCAGTTTCAAGCAAGAACGGTCTTCAGGATAGATATAGGTAGGTCCCCCGGAGTCACCATAGCAGGCCCCTTTCCCATTTACTTTAAGTTGTAGTTCCTTGTACTCATTGACTTCGTCAATTTGTGTTTCCACAGCCGTGAGGGGCCTTAAATTACGATCCCTTTGACTGTATGCACCATAACCAGCTACAATAACACGGGTATTTGGAACAATTTCGAGAGAGGAATCACCTATGGTAACGGGAATATAATCATCAGGTAAAGTTCCTGAGAAAGTAATCAAACCCACATCATAGAAGACCTGCTTTGCATATTCTTCGGTTCCCTTTTCACCAAGAATTCCACGATATTCCGGGTGATAAACAAAACTAGTCACCTGAATACCGCTAGCTTTAGTGCCCCCTAAGCCAAGCCCTATAGCTACATCATCTGGATTAGCGAGAAAGCGAAGCGTAGTATCACTTTTGTCTTGGTTTTGTAGCTGGAAGCAATGGGCAGCCGTCAGAACTTGGTTTGGCCCGACGAGAGTTCCCGTACAATGCCCACCAGGTAGAAGGACCTTTACAGTAGACCTGGTAACCAGGTCTTGGGGGCTGACGACCTTTCCGCCTACGATACCGAGGCTTGATTCTGCCTGGGTTTCAGGGACTATATTAAAGGCGGATTTCATCCCGCAAGGATTGTCAGGATCATTGTTAACACCGTACACTCCCGCCACAGCTTGCTGACGAATTTGATTGGACGCATCAAGGTCATTAGTCGCTGATGGCTCAGATTTTTTACTGGTAGAATTATAACTGGTGTTGTCATAACAGGATAAGAAAAAGGCACTCATGAAAGCCAAACGGCAACTAGCTTTTACGATCATCGAATGTCCCCGAACAGATAGATTGACATACTACTATCGGCTTTCCCCAACGATCTCTTTAGGGTTTCCCTATTATTCCTGATAAGGTTCATCTTTTTGGGATGATAACCGCCTGGTTGAGGCGGTACGAAGGAAAAGATTAGTCCGCAAGTTTACTGCAGCAAGTTTCCGTAATCAGTTGCGTAACCTTATAAGGGTCGCAGCTTGCATTAGGCCTACGGTCCTCAATATAGCCCTTGCCTTCTTTTGCAACCTGCCAGGGAATCCTAACGGAGGCTCCGCGGTTTGATACTCCATACTTGAACTCTTGATAGGAGCATGTCTCATGAAGACCTGTTAGCCGATCTTCAGTACCATGGCCGTAATGTACGATATGCAATTCTGCTTTTTCACCAAGAGCATCGCAGGCCGCTATGCATGCATCATAGTTTTCCCGCATTTTACTTGTGGAAAAGTTGGTGTGACAACCAGCACCATTCCAATCGCCTTTTACAGGTTTTGCAGAGAAGCTTACAGATACGCCAAAATCTTCAGAAACGCGGTCTAGCAACCACCGGGCTATAATCAATTGATCAGAAACTTCCAAAGGGCCAAGAGGGCCTACCTGGAACTCCCATTGACCCGGCATAACCTCAGCATTAATCCCAGAAATTGATAGGCCGGCTGCTAAGCAACAGTCGAGGTGTTTTTCCACGATTTCCCGGCCAGCAACATTATTAGCACCGACACTACAGTAATAGGGGCCTTGGGGGCCAGGGAATCCGGCTTCAGGCCATCCCAAGGGCTTGCTACCGTCAAAAAATGTGTACTCCTGCTCCATACCAAACCAAGGATCTTGAGAAGCAAATAGCTCTGCAGTGCGTGCGCATTTTGCCCTGGTATTACTGAGATGGGGTTCCATGTCAATATTGAGAACTTCGCATAGGACCAATTTAGAGTCTTCACCGCGGATGGGGTCAGGGCAAACGAACACTGGCTTTAAAACACAATCAGATGCATCTCCAGGAGCCTGGTTGGTTGAAGAGCCGTCAAAACCCCAAGTTAATGGTTCTGTACCTGCTGGAATGATTTTTGTTTTCGAGCGAAGTAGTGGAGTCGGCTCCGTGCCATCCACCCAGATGTACTCTGCTTTGTAGAACTTGGCTGTTGGTGAAGTACTCATTTGCTTGTTCCTTTACCGTAAAAATTTTTGGAAGTACCAACCTAGGGTTCGCCAATGGCCAAAGCACTAATTATGCCAATTCTATGGTTACGATTAAATTTCTTTAAATTCAGTATATTGTACGGTTTTGCCTACAGGTAAGGATCGTTATGACTTAGGTAATTATCTACTAAAATGTAGGAATAATGTAATAAGATACATCTTCGTGGGTAATATTCTAAGGAGGTCAGCCACTTCTTATTCCGGTATTAGAAGGAATTGGTTAAACTTTCTCAAGCTTGCGTGCATTTTCGATGAAATCAGCAAAAAACATACAAATTTGTAGGTTAAATCTCTATGCATTTTGGCTTAGAAATAACAGCTGAGATTACAAATGATTTTTCACTTTGCGGACAGGTAGAATCGAAGTATACCGTATGGGCTGAATAGTTTCTCTTTAGCTAAAGGATTTGATCATGTCAGAATTCAATGCAGAACAATATGTGAATAAGTGGGATCGTATTGTGGCTCCGACCATGTTTATTTTTATTATACTATGTGTTATTGGCGTTGTTGTCCTCAATAAGGCTACCACTACGGAATGTACTACCAGTGATATGGTTTATTGCGGTGAAACAAGTAGCAACCACTGATCAAGATTTTAGAAAATTCAGTATAGAATTTTTCAAAATATTTTAAAGGCAAGACCCAAAAAATTGAGTTCGCAAGCGAACCTGGTCCGCTATTTTCACCTGAATCCTGAGTTAACAGCCGTTAATGGGATACTTTCTTCCGAAGCAACGGCGACCCTGAAAATTTCGGACCTGGGGTCTTAGATGTCTAGTGGTTGACTGAGAACAACATGCCCTTTTCTGTCTTTGATCCGTAATGTGGCTTTCTGTCTTGTCCAGTCCACTGCAATTTCTCCAAAATGAATGTCGAAAAATACCTGACCTACTCGCAGTGAGTTTTTTTCCCCAGAAAATTCTTTGTAACTATGGGTGAGTCCACTAGAGGTTACTTCCCAAAAATCTAGTCCCTTATAGTTCAAATGGGAGATTTCAGCTATATGGCGATCTCCGCTGATGAATACGGGATTTTTGACCTTAGATTTTACAATTTCATCCAGTAATCGCTGGCGTTCCTGGGGAAAGTTCTGCCATTTTTCGAACGGGTGCTGCGTAGGAAGTACCTGAATACTGGAGACAAATAAATTAAGGTCAGCGTCTTCTTGGCTTAATAGATTCCTGAGCCACTGCCATTGGGAATGACCTAGAATGGTACCGTTCTTTTGGGACCAAGGATCTTTATGGTACCTAGTATCAAAAAGGTATATAGCAACTTTTCTACCCTTATCACCATAGTGATAGTGCCAATAGATTCCTTTTTGACGACGTCTAGGGCTGTTTTCAGGTTCTCCAAGAAAATTCAAGAACTCCTGTTGCGAACGGTGCTTGTGCAGAGCTGTTCGATCGGAATTATTGTCTGCATAATCATGGTCATCCCAGGTTCCTATGATGCGAGGAACGGCCTGGATAAATTTTTGATATTCCTTTCGCGCCGTTTGTTTTTGGTAGATGCTTCTTAGTAGGGAGGAGCTAGAGGTGTCACCATAGATGACGTCACCAGTCCATATCCATAGGTCTGGCTTTGCAGCTGTGATTACAGGCCATAAAGGCTGCTGCTTATCCTGGTGATTACAGGAACCGAAGGCAATCAAATCTAACGGAGCTTTGCTTACAGCTAGCTCGGCACCTAAAAAGACAAAACATAAAAACACTGCAAAGATTCTCACAGTTCAAATCCCCTATGGCCTTTTTTCAGGAAGAGATAGCCATATCATAGATGCAAAAGAAAGGCGAGTTGAGTACAATTATATCCGGGATCTCAAAAGTTGAGTTCGTATTTTTCTTTGAACTTCTTGTCAAAGAGTTGGGTGAACACTCGGAGTTGGGTTAAATTCATCGTAAATT
>JBNKNM010000258.1:0-6986 GCA_050293845.1 Pseudobacteriovorax sp.
TTACAATCGTAGGTCATCGCATCCAAGAGGAGATAAAAGGATATTCCTGCCTACCACTAGAAGAGGTGGCTAATAAAAAACAGATTATTAGCTCAAGGTCATTCGGGAAGCCTGTTTTTAATCTGGAAGATTTGGAGGAAGCAGTCTCCCAATATGTAACAAGAGCAGCAGAGAAACTGAGACAGCAGAACAGTGTTTGCCAAACGATAACGGTCATCATTCACACAAATCCTCACAAACAAGTGAGGCAATATTACTCTCGACCGGCCACTGTTAAATTACTCACAGCCACTAATTCAACAATAACTCTAATCAACGCTGGATTAAGAGCTTTGAAAGCTATTTTCAAGAAGGGAATAGAGTACAAAAAAGCAATAGTGATGCTGAGCGATATCAGTCCTATGTCAAAGATTCAATTCGGACTTTTTGATGATCCCAAAAGGTATGATAAGGAACGACAGATCATGACTACAATCGATGAAATTAATCGAAATTATTATCAAGATATGATTCGTATTGGGTCTTGTGGTACGGATCAAAGCTGGAAAATGGCTAGTAAGTTACATTCGCCTTACTACACAACCAAATGGAAAGATTTGCCAATTGCAAGGTGTGATTAAGCTATCTTATATCTAAACTTTTCTTTCTCGCTCAAATCAAATAATGAATCAAGATAATCAAATGATTTCTCATTAGGATGTAACCAGTCTTCGATTGTTTCTTTACTTATATTAATAGGCATTCGGTCATGTCCAGCAGCCTGAATTTCTGGAGTAGGGTCATCCGTGATTATGGCAAAACCGTAATCGGTATGATCTTTATTGAGGTTATAAATAACGGGTACAATGAGATCATCGTGGGTGTTCGGTTTAAATTCGATTACAATATTTCGAAATATGGGATCTTTAAGCTCGGTTTTTGTAGGAGTGTACTTTTTCCCCTGGGCTAGGATTTTTTGCTTTCTTTCTTCTGATTCCTGCTGAAATTTTTCTCGGATTTGATCGATAGTAATAACACCGGACTTCACAAGATCTTTAACCGCTACCCATTCGTAAAAACCTTTTAATACGATAATTCCGTGATGCCTCCGGAAAGATTCAGACCAAAATCTTTTTTGTAGGGAGTCTCGACGAGCATTAAAAGTAGAAAGTCTTTTAATTTGTGCTTCTGTTATATAGCTCGGTGCATAACAGCTATAACGCATAGGCTCTATAACTTTTTTACTGCCAATATAAGTGATAATGGGAGCATAGTAATTTGCAAAGATTCTATTATCATCTTCAGGAAACTTAGCATTGGTAACGATTAGTCTGTTCCACTTGCGAAAATTCGTTTCGGCATCATACTCGACTTCCAAATTTTCAAAGTCTTGTCTGACGTATACAGAAAAACACATTCTTTTTCTCCATGCTTAATTAACACGGTAGAAATAGTATAACACAGCAGTAAATTTAAAATCTACAAGATGTCACTAGCAATAATTCACCACTATTTTTAAAACCAAACTCCTATTGATAGCCCAGGTAAAAATGTCGTTCAAAAATCTGAGTTCAATAGATCTATTCTACGACAGGGGTGGCATGATTTTTCAATAAAGCTTAAGTGGCAAGCAGAAAAACATGGAGCAAGAAGAATTGAAGTCGCCCCTCACAATACTTCAATCATCTGTTCTGCTTGCTCCCACAAATTCTCTGACAATCGCGTTAGCCAGGAGGTATTTTGCTGCGTGGCATGTAGGTATGAGGATAATGTCGACACTTATGCGGCTAAAAACATCTTAGAAAGGGCGGCTGGTGCAACCGTCCCAAATGCTTTGAAGGATGAAAATCTTGATAAGAATCTTCCACTATAGCGAATGCTTACTGGAGGGAGGTTTCAAAACTCTAAAACCCTGAAAAAGATGACGATATACCTACTCGTCAGAGTCATTAAAGTCAAAATCATTTTTTTTAATAAAATCTTTAATCTTGCGGGCAAAATTCCGCATAACCGGTGGGTGGTACTTGAATTCGCTGGTGTAAAACTGAGCCAAGTTTTCAACTCCTGCAGATTTCAGTTTTTCAACTAATTCTGGTCGATTGGCATAACGAGCTTTGAGATCACCATTACGATTCACGAATAATCGGTCGATATCGTCAGGGCTGTAATTCTTATAGTTTTCTTCATGCAAGTAAGCTTCGAGTGGTAATCGCTTACGAACCTCAGGGGTTTCATCAGGATATCCCATGACTAAGCTAGTAACGGGAACTACTGTTGAAGGCAGGTTGAAAAGGTCTTGAAGTTCTTTCATACAGTATGTAGTCGTTCCCAGATAGCAAATGCCCCATCCCTCTGCCTCTGCTGCTAAAGCGATCGATTGAGACAAAAGCATGGCATCAAAACTAGCTACGAGAAAGCTTTGAAAATCGTTGAATCCATCATCAGCTTGTTCTCGCTTCAACCACAACCTCGTGCGATTAAAATCAGCAAGAAAGGTAAGAACACAAGGTGCTTGCCTGATAAAATCCTGTTCAAGGTGTAGCTTCCAAAGCTGCTCCCGTTTTTCTTGAGATGTTGTCAGTATGATCGAATAGGAGTTCAGATTGCCAGAGCTTGAGGTGCCACGAGAGGCTGCTTCAATTATCTCTCTGAGCCGATCCCATGGCAAAGGATCGGTCTTATAGTTGCGGATAGAGCGATGCTTTGTGAATAAATTTAATAAATCCATTTTGTCCTTCCTATAGCTTTATATGTCTTCGTTAATAAGTAGGGATGATAATCCTATATAGCTATGCCTACTTGGGTTTTGAGGTTCTGAAGAATGAGCTAAGTTAGTCAACTCTAAGGACATTACTAATCAAACCATCTTTAACAGTGTAGATAAAAAAGGAACGATTCACCCGTCCATCCGATAATTTTGTAATTTCTTCGTCAATCACCCGGTTACCAATAACTTGTCTGCTTTTTATATGTGCATGGAGGTTAGAGGGCTTTTCAAAAAGTTTGCTAAATTGTTTACGAAGGGCCTTTTTACCAACGATTGCGTCATTTTTAAATTCGATATCTAGATTAAATACAATGCTATCGGCATAGTATGCCAGCAAGGCTTCAACGTCTCCTCTATTGTAGGCTTCCACTTGATTTTGAACAATTAAAGCCGGGGGCCACTCCGCAGAATTATCTGAAAATGATTGTTTGATGACTTTAAATCGCTCGCCATATTTTTTATCCCAAAGTTCATCCTCTTTTGAGTGGCTGGCCCGAACTTTGTCATAAGCCTCTCGCGCCTTTTTTTCATATCCAGCTATTGCCAATGCCTGACTGTAAAAATGGTCACCAGTTTTAATGGGATTTGAGAACTTCTCCCACGCCGTTACCGACTCGCTGGCGAATCTCCTTGCTAGCTGGATATAACCTTGCAGCAAAAGCGAAAAGGCATGCTCTGAGCCACCGACCGCAAGTGAAAAGTATCCTCTTTTTCCAGAATCAGGACCTATTTGCTCCTTTCCAAGCATATACTGTTGATAATAGTCACCAGAGTGATAGGCAATTTCATTTCGCAAAAAGCTGAGCACATCAGGATTAAGATGCTGCACTTTATCGAGCAAGTTCTCTAGTTTAATCACCGCTTTTTGCTTCACAACTGCTTCTTCATGCATTGATACTAACTGGGAAGCATCTCCTTCTAGAACAACTTCAAGAGCCTGCACATAGAGGCTGTGTGGCCACTTTTTTCGAAGCTCTTTAACTTCTTTGAGAAACTCACTTAAAGGAGCACTTTCGACACGTTTTTTTAATTCTATATAGGAACACCGAAGCTCCTCGTTTTCAAAATATCCTTCATACCTTTTTTTTGTAGTGGTGCACCCTATCCCGACAATAGCAGTTATACTTAAATAAAATAGCTTCAAAAGCAACATTCTCATTTTTATACCTTTTTCAGTTTTTTTTGAGGGCCACTATTTCCTAAATAAAAAGTAGTTCAAAGTTCCCTAGCTGTGTACTATTTAAAGTTCTGAAAATTTCCTTTACGTTAGATTTTTCTTTTTTTCATATGGTAAAATTTTCGTTGGCTGGATTAGTTAACAAAGCTATCTCATTCTCTGAAAGGACAAACGTACTCAAATTATATTACAGCAAATATCTAAACCAATTTATTCCTATCAAATGATCAACTAACCATATCAAATCAAAGTTGCATATATAACTTAGAACGATAGCGAAAAAAGTAAAAAAAGATGTATAATTTTAGACGCACTACTCCATTTGTCCTGACCCGGGCTGCGGTGTGTAACTGAACTTCAGTAGTATGCACTGGCCGTTGCACTCTGCCGCAGATTTTTATCAAAATCATGCGGTGTGCTAGTTTTTTGTTTATGATTAATTAAACTGAAGAATCTTCTTTGGGATGGTCGGTATCTTGAGTATGGTGGTAGTTTTGTAAGGTCGGAGCCTTGGCGGAGACCAGTGGAATACATATGATCTAAGCTCTGCCAAAGATGGTGTCAAGCACAAGTTTTTAACTGCTTACTATTACAAATCTATATTTTTAGCAAAGACGTTGGTGCACTGATTATAAGTGAATTATAGCTCAAAAACTATGCTTTTTTAAGCTAACCTATACTTAAGTTGTGATTAGCTTGCGGCTAGCTTCGCTTTTTTTTACAATTTTTAATCGCGAATCAAGATTACGTGATGTAAATTTTCAGAGGTGTAATTTTTTGCTACAATATTTTACTTGCTACTAACTCGTTGAGGCTGAATGAAATGATCGGAGAACATTTCGAAACGAGAATGCTCAGACTAAGAGAAATGCAATTGAGTGATATAGATCCAATGTGTGACTACTGGTTTAGGTCTTCCAAGTCATTCGTTGATTCAATTAGCGGAGATCCCAGCAAGTTACCACCCGAAAAGCAATTCCGGGAAAGAATGGAAGAGGCAGTCTTGTCAACCAAGCCGGATGAGGTAAAAAGGTATCAACTTGATAATAGAGTATGATGGTATTCCTATTGGGGTATATGTACTCAATCAAATAGAGCATGGAAAACAAGGTTTCATCCATGCCCATATTTGGCGTCCAGAATTTCGTCAATCAGGAATCTCTACCTTTTCATTACCTAAAGCATGCAAATTTTTCATTGATCGATTCGAGCTCTCCAAAATAATTTTTGAGATTCCGATTACAAATCTCGGAGCCAATAGAGCTATTCAAAAATACGGCATAACGGCCATTAAAGAAGTAGTCATGGATAATCCTTTAGTAATTGAAAACACAAAAGCATTTCGGTATGAATTTTTTCCAAATCAAATTGAAGAGTTCATCAAAGTATAGAAATTAAATTTACACAGCTAATCACTTTCGCTCTTTTGCCAATAGACAGCCTGGTGATTAATCTTAATAATTATTTCTCGGATTCCATTGGTTTCTCTAAAATGATCTACAGCTGCCTTGCAATCTAGAGGTAGGCCATAATCATCTATTATGACATAACCACCGAGAATAATTTTAGGGTAGAGCTTTTCTAATGTAGAAAGAGTTGGTTCATAGAGATCAACGTCAATTCTTAGTAAGCCAAGATTGCTCACATCCTATAAATTGGTTAGCCGGTTGGGTCGTATTTGCAACCCATGCTAAATCCGCCCATTCAGTGTCGAGAGCACTATATGTATTCACTTTACTGATCTAGTTGCTTATAATAGTTCTCAATATCATAAGCCAAATTTTCTATATCTTTATCGAAATTCCAATCACTTATAAACCTAGTTAAACCGAGATTTCCTGATAAGTTTCCATTTTTAAGTTTTTCTCTTTTGTTGTTTAAAATATTCAAAAGTAACTCTTCTTTGCTAGCTGTATTTGTGTCTATTAAGTCTATTCCTCCTAAGCTAATTCCAGATTTGCTAGACACTAAATTTAGAAGCTGCTCAAATTTTCTATCAAGGCTTTTCAACTTGTTATTCATTCGACTTTTCCTGAGAATTTCATCCAATTCGGATTGAAGTCTTTAAATCTATATTGTATTCCACCACCAGGATATTTTGCACCATTTAAATCACTAATTTGTTCTGATGCTCTACCATAATATGCGGTTATCTCGGTTCCTTTTGGAATTCTAGCGACTGTCACAATATTTCTGGGCCCCCAATCTGGTGGAAGAGCCAAATTCTGTCGAACATCTTCTATAGTTCTAAAAGCATTAGCTTGCTCTGCTGTTGTCCACCATTTTAACGAGCGTTCACCAAGGGGAGCCGAAGAGTGAAATTGAACTATAACCAAGTCCTCATTTAACCTCCCATTTCTCAATTCAGAACCAGGTTTAAAATTGACGAGATCATCATCAAACCTACTTGCATAGTTGAAGCGTATTGTTCCATCACTATGTCTTATAATATCGTCAGGATTTCCCACTACCCTTTTAAAAAAATCTACGTCAACTATTTCACTTTCTTTGCTCTTAAAAAATGGCGTTTTGAGGGTTTCTATTAGTCTATTTATACCTTCATTTGTTCTAATTCCAAACGATTCGGCGATACCTCTAAGTTTTTCAAAATATTTCGAGTCTTCTACTATAGTTTTTACAACCTTCCGACCCTTACTAACAGCAATCCCACCCCAATCAGCAAGAGTCCGCCAAAACTTCCCACTCCCAATCACCATCCCGAGGGATGTTATACCACGCCCCGTAAGGCTAATAGGCTCCTCAGTACAAAAATCAACCCCGGTGATGATTTCAGTGTAATCGGCATAGTCACCAGCAGCGATCACTTTAGCTGCGCAGCTAAGGTTCTCTGTTAACGATGTGGTAATCTGCTGCAGCAGACTTTTCAAACCGGAAAAAATCTCCTCAATATCAGCCCCCAAGGATGTAATCGCATAAGCCAAGGAGTCGATAATCAGAATAGCCTTTTCCTGTTCGGGAGTAAGAGTCCCTTTCATGGCCATAAGAGCTGCTTTTAATCCAGCTCCTTCATCAGGGAATTTTGGCTCAATATGCTCCACGACG
>JBNKNM010000259.1:0-6970 GCA_050293845.1 Pseudobacteriovorax sp.
TTGAGGGAGCTGGGTTATGGGGAGCTGACTTAATTTGCTGTTTTGTTTGGCCGTACTCCTTATCACTTTCTAAAACACGGTTTAAGGAGTGCTCGCCTACTTCAAGGGTAAACAAAAAAACCATGACCGCACTTAACACCAAAAAAAGGCAAAGCATTACGGCGAATTCTTGTCGGCTATCTTTTAACAGTTTCATAACTTTGATCAGAAAAAGTTGGCCCTGACAGAGTTGTAGCCTTAAAATATGTCAACTTCAATAGTAATTTTTCAGATCTGTTTTCTCACATGCTGTATCCTGGCCCTGCGTCCCAAAAAAGGGATTGAAAATTCGAGACTTAGAAGTAACAAGGCCAAACCAGCAGCCAGCCAGTACTGCTCAAACCACACCTTCTCTCGACTTTCTCCTAGATTACCCTGACCTAAGTCCTCTCTAATATGTTGCCTGTAAATCACGTCCAAATCCAAGTCCCCTGAGGTGGATCGTACATAAACACCTCCAGTAATCTCAGCTATTTGACGGAGAGTGGACTCATCCAGGCGGGACATAACTAAACGCCCCTGCCGGTCTTTTACAAAGCCTCCTTCAGCCTTGGGTACAGGAGCTCCCCCTTCAGACCCCATACCAATGGTGTAGATCTTTATATTAGCCTCTTTGGCTCGATAAGCCGCAGCGATTGGCTTGGATTCATGGTCTTCACCATCGGTGATCAGAATAATGGCCCTTTCCACACCTTCCTCAGCTTCTGAACTTTCCAGGCTATGAATGGCTAAGCGCAGAGCATCCCCAATAGCAGTCCCCTGTATCGGGATATTGCTATCGCTAATATGGTCCAAGAACAGCCCCATGGCACCATAGTCGAGGGTAAGGGGACATTGGACAAAACCAACCCCTGCAAACAATACTAAGCCAATCCGATCACCTTCCAGCATGGCGAGCAGATCCATAATCTCTCGCCGAGACCGTTCTAACCGATTCGGCTTAATATCCTCAGCCAGCATGCTTTGGGAAACGTCCACCACAACCATAATTTCAGCGCCTTGCCGCTCTATATCCCGCCATTCAAAACCAGCCCTCGGTCGTGCTAAAGCCACTATGATCATGGTAAGACCCAGCAGTAATAAAGCCAGCTGCCAAGGCCTGATAAAAGTCGTACGAGGTAACAACTTTCCGGTATAAACTTTCCAACGCCGGCGCAGCTTCTGATCCACAATCAACAACAAGATACATACCCCTGGAACCAAAAGTAGAGCCCAGAGCCAGCTCGCGACAGCCCACGTCATCCTACAACCCTCCAAGGGCTAAGCCCTATTCCCTGCTCTAAGAGAAACAGAATCAAAGCCAAGGCTAAAAACCAAGCTCCTTCCTCATGGTACTTGCTGAAGTCTTTCACTTCGACTTGGGTTTTTTCTAGTTGGTCGATAGTCTGGTATACCTCACTCAAGGCTTCACCACTGTCGGCACGAAAATACTTTCCCCCCGTGATTGAAGCAATATCCTTCAACGCACCTTCATCAAGGTCGCTTTGGGAGCTTCTAAAAATGCTTCCAATCAAGCCACCCCGCGGCGCCGAGCCAATACCCACAGTATATATCTTAACTCCCAATACTTTTGCAGCTTCAGCTGCCTGCCTTGGAGAAAGATCACGCCCGGAGTCTCTGCCATCAGTCAATAAAATAACGATCTTCGACTTTACTTTCAGTCCCTTCAATCTTTTCACAGAAGTAGCGATAGCCGGTCCAATGGAAGTTCCCGAACCTGCCATGTTTATGTAGACGCTATCAATAAACTTTTGCAAGACCTCGTGATCCAGTGTCAGAGGTGCTTGGGTAAACGCTTGTTCACCAAACACGACAAGACCGACACGATCAAGTATCCGTTGGCTCACAAATTGCGACACAACCTCCTTTACCGCATCTAGCCTACTGACTAATCGTCCGTTATAAGGTATGCCTTCGGACATACTTCTTGATGTATCAATAGTTAATAATATATCAAGGCCATCGCTTGATTTTCGCGACACCTGCTCGACAGTCTGGGGCCTTGCCGCAGCGAAAATAAGCAAGCTCAAGGATATAATCCGTAGTAGGGGAGCTACATGAGGTTTTAAATGCTCACCTAAGAAAGCACTCTTCCCCCACAGTTTAAGGTCTGAAAAAACCAGACCTTCCCCCAACTGTCTCTGACGCCAGTAAATTGCTACCAGTGCCGCAAGAGGTATGAAGGCTAAAAATACCCAAGGATATGCGAAGATCATCTGCGCACTCCCCGAGGCAATGCCCTGCGGTGAAAAAGCCCCTGAAGGGCATCAATGACTTCATCGGTCGCATTTAATTGCAATAGATCAAAACCCCATTGCCGCGAAATACTCTGTAGGGAAAGAGAACGGTGCTCGAACTCAGACTTTAGCTCTTTCTGTACCGCACTGCTACTCGTATCGATGACGGAAAGTATTCCAGTCTCACTATCCCTAAAAGCAACCAGCCCAGCTCCCTGGGCTTGCAACTCCCGGGGATCAGCAACCTGCACAGCTATGGTATCGTGCCTAGCAGCAAGTTGCTTCAAACTGCTTCTTTGATCGTCCTCAACAAAAAAATCAGATATGAAAACACAAAGATTCTTGCGCTTACTCAGTTTTAAATAATGGGCTACCGCGACTGAGAAATTGGTCTTACCGCCCGCTGGCTCATGTGATAGAACACTTTGTATGATACGCCAAATATGTGATCGGCCTTTACGAGGCGGAATCAATAGCTCAACGTGGTCGGAAAACAACAAGAGCCCTACTTTGTCATTATTACGCAAAGCAAGGTAGGCAAAGATAGCCGCAATTTCAGCAGCCACTTCAAGCTTCGATCGCCGACCAGAGCCATAAAAAAGCGATGCACTTACATCTACCATAATCATTAAGGTCATTTCCCGTTCTTCGCGAAATACCTTGATATGGGGTTGGCCGGTACGGGCGGTTACATTCCAATCGATAGCCCGAATATCATCACCCGGTTGATACTCCCGCACCTCATCGAACTCCATACCACGACCTTTGAAGGAGCTTTGATAATCACCAGATAAAATATCTGTGACGAGGTGTGATGCCTTGAGTTCTAATTTTTTAATCTTCTTATGCAAGTCAGCAGAAATCAAAGGGACTCGTCCTCTATTTCGTTCAACATAAGCTGTCCAGGCCAATACATCAGTACTTGATCATCTTCAATCATGGCTTTAACTTTTTCTAGCGGATTTACAATCTCTTGAGGCACTCCCACATTTAGTTTTAAATTAGCAGAAATTTTATTTTCCAGCTCCTGGACACATTCCAACCAGTTCTCACGATTTCCTAAACAATCAAAGATAGACTTTGGTTTGGGTTGGTACTTAGCCACACGGTAAAGCTTGTCAGGGTTCAATTCTGCCAGTTTTTTAGCCATCACAAAGGCTTCCCTCCGGCCACCAATATGATCCACCAGGCCAATCTCTAAGGCTTCGACTCCTGACCATACACGCCCTTGGGCAATCTGATGGACTTGGTCCTTAGTTTTAGAGCGTCCTTGTCCTACCTTCGTTAAGAAAGTGTTATAAACTTCATCAATGCTTTTGTTAATAACTCTTTTATCTTCCTCAGAAGCTTTTTCCCCAAAGCTCAAATATTTCCCACGATCAGATTGGGTCACCATGTGAAAGCTGACACCGTATTTCTTCGCAAAGGGCTTTCCATTAAATGCAGCACCAATGACTCCTATGGACCCGGTAATGGTCTCCGCTTCGGCAAATATTTTTGTCGCGCCTGCTGAAATATAATAACCACCAGATGCAGCTACGCTTCCCATAGAAACCACCACTGGTTTTATCTCAGCCAATTTACGAACTTCTTCCCAGATTAAGTCAGAGGCTAAGGCTGACCCCCCAGGGCTGTCAACACGAAAAACGACCGCTTTTACATCATCATTTTCGGCGAGCCATTTGAGCTCTTTTATCACAGGGCCCGGTGCAATTGCTTTCTCTTCACGGCCTACATTCATACGAATTTCACCCACAGCTTCGATGTACCCAATTTTTTCACTGCCATGATGGATTCGTGGCTCGTCGATATCAGAGCTGTTTGCCAGATAGGCTTTCCACTTGACTTCGTTATCACTTTTGGCGACCTCTTTAAATTCTTGGAGAAATGCGTCACCATAAGCCACCTTGTCAATCAAACCCTTTTCCAAGGCCTCCTGACTAGAGAAAATCGATTGTTTCAACCAAGACAACACGTCTTCTTTACTGCGCTGACGCCCCTGGCTGATAAGGTGAACGAGGGATTCACGAATCGATTGCTCTAGGGAGCGGTACATTTCCAACGTAGGATCGCTAGGCTTGTCGTTGATGAAAGCTTCCATTGCTGACTTGTACTTTCCTGCACGGAATACTTCCACATCTAAACCCAACTTTTCCAAAGCAGAGCCAAAATAGGTTAGTTGAAAGGCAGGTCCCGGAATCATAACCCCCCCCATTGGGGCCAAATTGACCTGAGATCCTGTAGAAGCGAGCAAGTAAGCGCTGGTATCAGCCGCATTCATATTAATCCAAAGGGGTTTTTCACTTTTCCGGAAATCCATGAGAGCCCTACGAAGAGCAATGATGGTTGTGAGCCGAGCATTGAAATTCTTAAGATCCACATAAACGCCATGGACTCTGATATCCTCAGCTGCACGCTTGAGTGTCGATTCAAGATCAGCAAGCTTGGCTCCAGTCGGCTCACCAAAAATCTCCGCAAATATTTCATCGCGTGGATTTCCCGCTATGGTGGTAATAGGGCCATTTATATCTATACGTACGTACGAATTTTCCAGATCCTTTTTATCCATGGCAGCGGTTCTATCAACTTGCTGGCTGCTTATCTGCCCAATCATCAGAATCAAACTTATTGTTAAAATCGTTGCCCCTAACCCAATAAGGGCAAAAAAACTGACGGCTAATAGCCCCAATACTTTTAAAAAATTTTTCACTCGTCTTGCTCTCCAGTTTCCACAAATCGTGCATGCTAAACAATTTGGCAGGCATTTTAACTCCAGCCTTAAGCATTATAAATAGCTTTCCTTCAACCACTAGATCAAGCACTCAAAAAATCCATGACTAGGGCCAATGCTATTATGTATGCTAATAAAGATGAGCATATTATAAAAGGAGAGTATTTTGGCCACAGAAGCCTTAACCAAGTCAAATTTACCAGAATATATCGACCCTCAAATTCATACTTTGGTTGTCGCAGCCATTAAAGAAAATATACTGGCTCGCACCCTCAATGAAGAACAAGTGAACCAAGTGGCGATTCAAGCGATCCAAGAAAATAAAATGAATGACCAGATCTGGCTTCAACAGGCCATTCGTAAAGCTGAGGAAGAATCCCCCCATATACCTGGGAGTAAAATCCCCAAAATTCCCATTTCTAAACCCGACATCATCGCCTGCCAGGCGGATCTAGACTATGTTGTAGAGCGCCATGCACAATGGATAGCCTCAATTCTGCACCCTTCGAAGGCAAACCAAGGTGGTCGCGCCAACCTTTCTGGATGCGATCTTTCCGGGTTGATTTTTGATGGTGTTGACCTCCGCGGCGCAAAACTAGCTGGCTGTACCATCAGCAAGGCTGAAATTGTTGGCTCCAACTTTTCCACCTGCGACTTTTCAGACGCCAACCTTTCCCACTGCATTTTCGATTCTGTTAGCTTTCGACGGGCTAACCTGAGCAGAGTTGTTTTCGATGGATGCCAACTCAGAAAGGTTGATTTTAGACGTGCCAACTGGGAGGGATCTTCTTGGGAGCAAGCAGTAGCTGAAGAGCTAGTTTTAGACCCCGGCAGAAAAATCAAGGGTCTTTTTCCGATAAGTCAAGACGCCTCGGATCTATCTGAACCCACCTGCTCCTAGGAATGACTAAAGCTGTGACAGCAGAAAAAAAACTAGTCATCAAAGCAAGTAGTATGCCCATCTTTCCGGTCTCCAAATCTAAAGAGTTTAAAGGCTGGAGACCTAAACTAACTGTCGTCATTTTTTGAAATTAAAAGTGCAATCGCGCAGTTGGAACAAGTCGTAAACCTTACTACAGAGTAAAGATTTTAGCTTATAATTATAGAATCTTACCAACTCTTTACCGGCACGAACCCTGCAATGACACTAACACAAACAATTACTGGATCTATGACGCATAGCAATTTTCCGTTGCGGCTATCAACGAGGAAGAAAGATGTTTAACAAAACTTCTAGGTTTATATTTGCATTAACCTGTTTTTGTAAGCACTCAATACTGAGACTGATCAAGGCAGGGCACTCCATTATCAGTTTTATGAAAGACATGCCATCATTACTAAGGCATATTGCTATTCTCATTAGCATCGCAGCATTTTCCTCGGCCTATGCCTTGACTCTAATAACTCTAGCTCCTGATCAAAAGGATTTTGATCGCAATAAAAACATAAACAAGCAATACTACTCCCTAGAGTACTCGATGACCCCATAACTTCCAAGGGGCAGACCCTCTTTCTGACTGACATTCTATCCACAGTCCATGGGCGGCTATCTTTGCAAAGCTTGATTAGGTAAATCCTAACTACCGGTACAAGAACCCAAACTGCCGTTTGATTTGTGTTAGACTCAAGGCCGCTAGGTTATTTTTGCGGACGACAAACAGGTTGATTTTAAAGTTTTTATGAGATCATGGCTAAAATGGGTACTCGTACTCCTAATTCTAATAAACTCGGTTGCCAAAGCAGATACAAAAAAAGAACTTGTCAGCATCAATTTTCCCGAACCAACAAATATACGTGATATTATTCGCACGGTGGCGCTGTGGACTGAGAAAAATGTCATTATAGGCCGTCGTGTGCGGGGACGCGTTCAAATCATTGCCCCTAGTAAAGTCACTAAAGAAGAAGCCTACCAAGCCTTTCTTGCAGCATTAGACATGCTAAACTTGACCACAGTCGAGACCGG
>JBNKNM010000260.1:0-6862 GCA_050293845.1 Pseudobacteriovorax sp.
TGCTAGTGGTCTGGTCAACTAGTCTCCCTTGCGAGTCACCTCACAAGCCCCCTCCTTTAGGTGGGGGTAATTGACAGCAAAACCTACATTCAATATGCCTGAAAATTTGCTAGCTTATTATAAAAATAGAATCTTGGAGGGCAAAATGAAAAGCCTTTGTTTGTGTTTCGGTATAAGTTATTTATCTTTTATCACCATCAGTTTAAAAGCTGAAGTGAGCTATGATCCTACTTTTCAGATTAACGTTGCAAACTCATTAGCAGCACAGTCTGCTATGCAACCCGAGGGCAAATCAATTCATAAACACGAAGATAGTGGCCATATAATACAGAGTAATATCACCCAAGTAACTATTCCATCTTTCGCATCAAGAAAGGGTCGTGCCGACTTACCCGTGCAGCCATTTGCTTTATCCCAAGTTGAACTTCTTGATAGTCCTTTTAAAGAGAATAGGGACAGAACGCTATCATATTTGCGATTTTTAGATCCTGACCGCATGCTGCATATGTTTCGGGTCAGTTCTGGTTTATCATCAAGTGCTCAGCCTTTAGGAGGGTGGGATTCTCCTAATGTTAAACTACGTGGTCACTCAATGGGGCATTACCTAGTTGCCTTAAGTCAAGCTTATGCTAGTACCCGCGATACTCAATATAAGAATAGAGTAGATTACTTGGTTAAAGAGTTAGGTAAATGTCAAGATGCATTCTTCGTAAATAGTATTGCTGAATATGGCTTCCTAAGCGCGTACGATGAGTCACAATTCGAGGATCTTGAAAAACTGACAACTTACCCAACCATTTGGGCTCCGTATTATACTCTTCACAAAATTTTCTCTGGGTTAATTGCTAGCTATTACTATACTCAGAATACTCAGGCACTGAATATAGCAAAAAAATTGGGATTATGGGTATATAACCGCTTAAGTAAGCTATCACAATCTCGCTTAGACCAGATGTGGGCTCTTTATATTGCCGGAGAGTATGGAGGGATGAACGAGGTTCTAGCCGAACTCTACGCTATAACCGGAGATAGTCGCTATTTAATAAGCGCTTCATATTTTGATAATAAAGGTCTGTTTGATCCCACATATGATAACCACGACCAACTAGCTGGCAAACATGCAAACCAGCACATACCCCAGATAGTCGGGGCTTTAAAAATGTACGATCAAAATAATGATAATTATTATTATCAAGTTGCAAAAAATTTTTGGTATATGGTTGCTGAACATCACTCTTATATCAATGGGGGAACAGGGGAAGGCGAGATGTTTAAGCCGGAAGGTAAGATTGCTGCCCATATCACGGATAAAACGGGAGAAACCTGTGCGACCTATAATATGTTAAAACTCACGAGACAACTTTTCTTTCATGATCCTCGTCCAGAATATATGGATTACTATGAAAAATCATTATACAATCATATACTTGCATCGCAAAACCCAGCTTCCCATCATGGGTTTGTCACCTACTTCGTGCCATTAAACCCAGGAGGAAGAAAGTCATACAGTAATGACTACCATTCATTTACTTGTTGCCATGGTACAGGAATGGAAAATCATACTAAATATCAGGAATCGATCTATTTTCATTCAGCAGACAATAGCACCCTCTATGTAAACCTTTTTATCCCATCTATTTTAAATTGGGAAAGCAAAGGATTTGAAATCAAGCAAGAAACAAGATATCCCCTTGAAGACCAATCCTTGATAACCGTAGAGGGCCATGGCGAGTTAACAATTAAGCTGCGTGTTCCCTACTGGATAAAAGATGGATATGTAGTGAAAGTCAATGAATCCATCCAGAATGTAACGCCAAGGCCGGGGACATATATCACTCTAAAGCGAAAATGGCGTGAAGGGGATCAAATTAGCATAGAAATACCATTCAGTTTACGCCTAGAAAGGACACCGGATGATTATAATACAGGCGGGATTCTTTATGGACCAGTCCTGCTAACGGGAAAATCCAATAGAATCAATTGGATTAACCTCGAATTAAATACTTCTCAGCTAGATCAATCCATTGCTCCGTTAAATAGTCCCTTAAATTTCACTACAAATGGGATAACCTTGGTACCATTCTATAAAGCGTACAATTTCCGATACCATGCTTATTTTAGAATCAATGAATAAGTTCTCTTTTCTCTTGTCTGTTTAAGACTGACCTATGCAAAGAAAGCTCTTTGCATAGACGACCTCAAATACATGTTGATAGCTTTCTTTCTAGCCCCCCAAGGGGTTGTCATACTGAACTACAAACGAAAAAGTATATCGCTTCGAGTTTATAAGCTGGTTACAAAATGTACCCCATTTGGTTTAGGCCACAGGTCAGCTTTCAGTACAGAGATTCGAAAGGAAAGTGGGGCGCATTCTGAAAGGCTCGAATGGGAATCTTGTCTCATGGAATGTAAAAGATGGTTTGTATTGGTATCGATGGAAGTGGTCGTCTAGTACTGCCAGACAATATCGAATTGCTATCGAAGAATCGATTCTTTTCGATGAATATAATGTAATTATGGATTGGGTAGTGATTCGTAGAAAAATGCGGACTCAATTCTTTTAAGTCCCCGCATAATAATCTTTTTGAATTAAAAATATGGGTTGGGTTGAAAGCTAAGAATAAACGTTATCATGTAGTTAAAATATTAATATATTAAGTATATTTTAGGCTTATGCTTAAAAGTTCAACTCAGACATTACTTTCTTGTCTAGTTTTCCTGATTATTCAAAATAAGTAATTAAAATTGTACAAAGAATTTAAGTCCTAAGTAACTAATACCGAAAAGACCTTTGAGTCTACGGAGCATTTATGTTTGTTGTTTTATGTATAACTTTCATGTTATTTACTTGGAGCTGTGGTAATAAAGGAGAAAATTCTCTCAAAACCCAGGGAGCCAAGCAATCTAGTTTTGAGAAACTAGGAAAAAGCAATGACGAATTTCCGCTGCGGATAAGGCTTACCGAAAGTAATCTTCAGCTAACCATGTTTTCCCAGTGGGACTTCAGTGTTGATGGCTGTAGTAGTGGTCTAAGCTATCCTTCAATTAGTGAAGCTGATCCTTCCGTTAATCTTTATGCTGGTGACAACAACTGTATCGCTAAGTTGCACTCTTTTGGGATTACAGGTAAAACGTACATTCCTAGGACAGGGAATGATTTTGTAACCTATCAAGTAGGTGAAATTGCCCTGTTTGAAAATACAATTGATCCCTTGGATACTATGGAAATAAGGGTGTTAGAGCAATTGAGTTCTCCTTTAGTAAGCTCGGATAATGTTGTCTTTGGTACTGTGAATATCCAACAAGATGCTAATCCCCACGATGTTTTGTATACTCAGATAGCTAGCCAGGGTACAGTAACATCAGATGCTAATCCAATGAATTATAGCATTGCTGAAACAGCGTTAAGTGACATTAATACATCAATAAAGTCAGGGTACTATCTGTTTACCCTTGAATGTCGCTCCAATATAAAACAAAAGGGTAAGGGCAATCCTTGGACCTGTAATGAGAATAGTATTGAAGCGACCAGTTATCGCTTGGTTGAAGATACCTTTAGTGGTGTTCCTTGTGATATAAATACTATTTCTGACTGCCAACAACTTTTCGATGGTTCTGAGGAAACGATTGATATGAATACTGAATTTATACCTCGCTCTGGAAAAGTGACAAACGGTGGTTTTAGTACTAAAAGCCTTCTCGGTCCAGATAATTTATTTTCCACTACGGGACCAAAAATGCTGCTTATCTTAAAATCGGCTGATAATTATCAGTTCTTTTCCTTAGATGTTGCAACTTTTGTAGCGTTTTGATTCTTCATGCAATGTCGCTATCCTTTTTGAGGAAAGTTCTGGTTGACAACTTCTATGTGTCTTCTTTTGATCTAATAATGACAAGATATTAAGTCTTTATATTTGATGCATGAAAGCGCAGTTCACATTTAAAATCAGGTCAATATTTCTTTATTAATTTTTAGATTGCGGAATATCAAGTTCCTCCCTAGTGCTTTTGAAACAAAGTTTAGTATCCAGTAATGTACCGTCGAGTTCAAAACAATTCCCTTAAACATTAAGTTGCTTTTTTATTTCTTTGGATGTTATGCTTAAGCACTCTTCCATCTCTTCTTGGTTTAAAAAAGCGTAACCTATCTTGAAGCCATGAGAATGAGGTTTGCCGAAGAAAGTATTATGGGAAAGCTGGATGAGAATACCTTGTGATTTCAAGGTTTCTGCTAAGTTTTTTAAATTTACTTTTTGGGGAACTTCCAGCCAGAGAACCGGGCCCCCTCCCGGTGAAGTCCAATGAATTTCTTCTGGCATGAGTTCTCTTAACAAATCAATGCAACTCTTATAACGAATATCAAGCTGCTCCTGAATATACTTCAGATGGGTATCGTAGTACCCCCGATCTAAAAACTCAAACAAAGCTGCTTCGATTAATCCTGGAACCCCAGAAGTTGACAGTTGCTTTGCCATCAGGAGAGTCTCAATGGTTGCATCATTGGCGACGAGATAGCCAATTCTCAATGACGGAAGTAATTTCTTCGTGAAGGAATTCATATAAAGAACTTGATCTCCGCCCAGAGCCCTGAGCCCGGGTTTGAATTCGCTATAGGAAAGTATTTCTGAGCCCCAGTCATCCTCCAGGATACCAAAATCATACTCTTTGGCCCAATGTACTATTTGCGATATCTCCCTACTGGAATACGAATAACCATTAGGGTTTTGAAAGTTTGTGGTCAGATAAACTAACCCCGGTTTGTGTGTTGCTAGGCTAGCTTCCCATGCAGAAACATTCATTCCAGTAAACGGATTGATTTCAAGTCCAACAGTTTGGATGCCGTTAATTTCAAATAAACATTTGCCACTATGATAGGCAGGGTTTTCAGTGGCGATGATTTTGGTTGACAATACTCTTGTCACTAAGTCGAGAGCTTGTTGAGAGCCGACCGTAATAATTATATGGTTGGGGTCCACATTCATACCACGATCTTGTAATCGTCCCGCTATTTTTTCCCGCAATGCCAACATACCCTGGCGTTCATGAAACTCTGGTATCCCTGGGCTCTTGAGTACCGAACGGAAACATGCTGTAAGTTTTTCTTTTGGCAAAATTCTTGGGTCGACAAATACAGAACTGAGCTGTGTCATACCTTTTTGCTTGGGATTATTATACTTGATTAATGGAATATTCTTAATGTGGGGTGCGGGAACCTCCTCGAGAGGCTCAACACCATTCGCTTCTTTGCCAGTAGTGATAAACAAACCAGCACGATCCTTGCTCTCAACCAAGCCCTGACTCTTTAGCTCATCGTAAGCAACTTGAATCGTATTCTTCGATAATCCAAGCTGGTGAGCAAGAACCCTAACGGGTGGCAAACGACAACCGCTTAAGAAAGATTCATTTGTAATTTGATTTCTAATAGCAATGACTAGTTGGTCGACATTTATCTTTCGCCCTTGAAATGTCGAATCAAAGTTTAATCGTACATAAGGTTGTTTTTCCAAGTCCATCTCCTAGTATTTTTAGGCAGATTAACTAAAGTTAGCTTTTACAGTAAGGGACAGACTTGAAATTTTAATTGGGACAAAATGAAGCTTGTACCAAAAAATGTGTTGTTTCTGTCCCTTCTTCAGTCGTTTTGTTGCTTGTATACCTATCACGGAAGCTATTTATTTTCATTTTAAAGGAGATTGATATGGACAATACGTCTGGGAAAACAATGATAAACCTAAAAACAGGAATGGCTGAAATGCTCAAAAAGGGAGTTATCATGGATGTTGTATCTCCTGAACAGGCTAGAATTGCTGAGGATGCTGGGGCCATCGCTGTTATGGCCCTGGAACGCGTCCCGTCCGATATCAGAAAGGATGGTGGGGTTGCCAGAATGTCAAATCCTGAGTTGATCGAGAAAATAATGGCGGAGGTAAAAATTCCTGTAATGGCCAAATGTAGAATTGGACATTTTGCGGAGGCGCAAATTCTAGAGGAGATGGGCGTCGACTACATCGATGAAAGCGAAGTGCTAACACCGGCAGACGAAGCCCATCACATCTACAAACAGAGCTTCGGCGTCCCATTCGTATGTGGAGCAACTAACCTTGGTGAGGCGCTCAGAAGAATCGGTGAAGGTGCTGCTTTGATAAGGACAAAAGGGGAGGCAGGAACAGGAAATATCGTAGAGGCTGTACGTCATCTTCGGCAGGTCAATAGCGAGATTAGAAGAGTCATATCTCTTGACGATGCCGAGTTAATGACTGAGTCAAAAAAGCTAGGCGCGCCGTTCGAGCTGCTAAAATTGGTAAAGGCAACAGGGAAGTTGCCTGTGCCAAATTTTGCTGCGGGGGGAGTTTCTACACCAGCAGATGCCTCTCTCGTGATGCAACTCGGTGCTGAATCAGTTTTTGTGGGTAGTGGGATTTTCAAATCCGAGGATCCCGAGAGCTTTGCAAATTCAATAGTAAAAGCAGTCGGTCAGTTCGATAGGCCATCAATATTGCTAGATTCATCGCGTGATTTAGCTAAACCAATGGCAGGTATAGATTTGCAAACAATTCCATCTGAAGAACTGTTGGCAGCAAGGGGATGGTAATGGTAACGGGCAAACCCAAAGTTGGCGTGTTGGCGTTTCAGGGATCCTATGACCTTCATAGATCTCATATTGAAGCGTTGGGTGGAGTTTACAAGGAGGTGACTGAGGTTAATCATTTGGATGATTGCATAGCCCTGATTGTTCCCGGTGGGGAAAGTTCCTCGATGATTAAACTCATAAATCACTACAAGATATTCGAATAACCAGTTCAAATTCCCATCATTAGCATAATCGACGCTGCTAGCTTTCCAAAAATGTGTACCATTAAAC
>JBNKNM010000261.1:0-6841 GCA_050293845.1 Pseudobacteriovorax sp.
CTAGAAATATAACCTTAACCGCAATGGAGGATTTCGAATCAACGATTCGATGCTCGCCGCAGGGCTTCTCCATTCCTGCCGGCCCTAAAGAGACCGGGTTTCCTGGAGAAGTTTGATGAATACTGAAGATGGCCTCAACAAATTCTATGTTGCCCAGCTGAGTGAAAAAGACGTGGATGCCATGGTATCTATAATTCGCACCAACCTCGACCCATTTGAGGAAGCGGGCTCAGTACTAGCTGCGACATACCGACGCTTAAACCGGTTTTGGGATATTTACACCGCCGCAGGAGCTGCTTATTGGTTGGTACGGGAATCCCACACCAGCTCTATCGTGGGTGGTGCTGGAATTGGGCCTTTCGCAGGTCTCAATATTTCTGAGAAGATTGGCGAAATCCGTGAGCTAGTCATACAGCCCCAATACCGGGGCATGGGAGCGGGGAAGCTCATTCTCAGGCACTGTCTCGACTTTGCTTTGCAACAAGGTTACCAAAGGATCTACTTGGAAACGACTCCACAAATGCAACATGCCCAACAGCTATTCCTACGTTTTAATTTTAAGCCTGTCGTGCTGCACTCCGAAGATGGTATGAATTCCAATCATGTGCCCTGCTATTTTATGCTCGATAAGATCAGCGCTTCAGAGCAAACCTAAACCAATCGGGTCTGCAAGACAAGACAGATGGGCTATTTTTATCTGAATCTAGGAACTCTATGGGGGTCGATTAAATACTACGGAATCTAAAGCCAGGCAGTACCCTGCTGTTTATTTCAATTTGCTAACTTCTGTACATTTCCCTGAGAAAGAGCGTAAAATTTTTTGATACTAATAACAAATAAAATGGCGAAGAAATTTTCATCCAACTCATCTGCCAGCTTAATATCTATAGTACAATTATTTTCTTCAAGAAAAGATTTCACTGCAGCCATACCAATACCGCGGCCTGAGATCTCTGTTACTTTCTTTGCCGTGGAAACGTTTTCATCGAAAATATGCTTTGCAACTTCAAGGAGGTCTGTTGCTTCGATCCCTCTTATCCTCAGTAAGTCTTTTAGCTTTTCTATATCTAAGCCTTGCCCATCATCTCTCACAATCAGAACAAGTTCTTGACCTCGCCTAGAAACATCAATTTCAATTTTACCATGAACAGGTTTACTTTTTGCAAACCTTACACTTTCATCTTCTAATCCGTGATCAAGAGTATTTCGCATAATGTGAACAAATGAATTTTGTAATGCTTTAGCCAATTGCCGATCTACATAAAATTCGTGGGCATTGTTGATTTCTACTACTGGAACCGGCTTACCTAATTGCTTGGCAATTTTAGGCGCCGATACATATACAGAATCCAATGTTTGAAATAAATTTTTAAAAAAACTTGAAAGAAGGAATGTGTATGAACGAAACAACACTTCTTCAGGCTTTCCAAATTTTGGCTGACTAAAGCTTTCTACCATATCCTCAATGAGATCATCAATAACTTCGGTATCGTCTGCTTTAGGATCAATTTCAAGGTTGAATATTTTATTGCTTATAGATTCAATTATTCGCAGATGATCATCTAAGTCCTGAACTACTGCAAGTAAAACGTCCTTAGTTAGACTAGTTCTGGAACTTCCAAATGATGTGATCACCTCCTCACTTTTATGGGCCAAATCAGCAAGCGACTTTAAACCCATACTACGAGATATGCCTTTTATCGTATGTATATTAATAAACAAAGTATTAATTAAAGGCTGTGACACCTTATCATAAGAATTAATTTTCCTCCGACCTTCAGCAATCATCCCATTCAATGATCCGATCATCGAGCTAAAATCATTCTTTTTCATTTTTAAAATTGCAGAAACAATTTCTAATTCATATGATTTCTGCAAAGATTCTTTTTCCAACCATTTTAGTTGAGTTACGTCTCTTATAGCCACTAGAATTTTCTCAACAATTTCTTTATCATTTCTTACGGGAGACCAATCAATTTCTACATTTTTATTACCTATATCAAAACTTCTAGGTAAAAGATGTAAATTCGAAATAAATTCATATTCATCATCTATAGAAGCAATAAGTGTATTTTTTACTTGATCTATTTCATCAGTTGATAAACTTGAATTGGTTAATATAGTTTCGATAAAGTCAGCATTACCAAAATCTCCTTCATGATCGATAAGATTATGAAGGTATTTCGAATATCCAGGTAAGATTATGATTCCATCATCTTCTGCGGTAATATACATAATACCCTGTTCCAATGACTCAATCATAGACTTGATATCACGTGTCTTATCTTCAACTTTCCACTCTAATTCATCATTTAAAATACGTGTTCTGGTAATAGAGTCTTTCATGGATTTATTGATGCGGTAACTAATCCCGATCGACATCACAACCATCTGCAAGGTAGCGCCAATATTAAGTGAATTTTGAGTCAGTATATTTACAGGGATATAACCATAATTGGCTGCAATCGATACAAAGAGTCCAAAAGCAATGCAAGTCGAGGAAAGAAAATATACTATGGCATCTCTTCGTTTCTTAATAACTCCTTTAAAAAGTAAATACAATTGAATGACAGCACTCGACACAAAAAATATATCTAAAACGCTTAATTGACCCCTGTCAATAAAAGCAATAAAGGAAACTAAAACAGTTAAAATAAGAACGATATAGAGAAACTTAGTCGCTTTTGCAGCATAACTTATTGCATTTAGATAGCTAACAAGAAACATACCGGATAAGGTTATTGTTATAGCCCCAAAAATAGAGACAAACTTCGCCAACACTCCTAGGTTAAAGAGAGACAAATTGCCCGACATTGTTATAGATGAAATAACAAAGAAGATGCAATAAAGAGTAAAATAAATAAGAGTTGAATCTTTAACAAAAAAGATCATCGAAATGTTATAAATAATCAGACCAACCACTATACCTTGGAATATCAAAGTAATGGTAACAAAGTTAATAGGCCCATCATATGCAGACTTATAGTAGTTTTTCAGTAATAATTTAAAAACAGTAATATCTCTAAATTCACACTTAATAAGAAGTTTATCATTTTCATCAAAATGATCTATGAAAAAACTGGGTACATGGGCATTAATACGGCTATTAATTTGCCTTAAAAACTTATTATTGCGTATCTGCCATAGCTTGAAATTTCCAACAGTCTGATTGTCCATCTGAAATAGATTGAAATCTTTTCTTTTTACAGAAATCAAGAACCAATACGTCGAACTCGAGTATTGTGGCAAATCAAGAGAAGTATATGACTTTGTCTCAATTATTTTCTGTAAAGCTTCTTCTTTAGTAAATTCTTGGAGTTTATCCTCTAAGTACGAAATCTGAATATCCCCCTCTTTTGCTATCCCCAATGCAGCAAATAGGAGCAAAAAAAATACAAGTAGAGGTTTAGATACACTCGGATTCATAGAACACTTTCAATCCACTTTCACAAATTTATCATAAAGTGACAATCACCAACTTTTTCAAAACACCTCACGCCATCACCTACAACATAGAATTTATGTTAACAATCACTCAAGCTTTACAACGATCTTCCTGGTATTCATCAAACCTCCGTATTTTGTCTTTGTTTTGTCATTATGCGATGATGAAATAATAACCATCACTCTTACACACATCGATTTAGTGACGCTTGGAGTGTCGGTTAAATAACAGTTCTTGTAACATCAAAAGAAAATTCATCCCGTATTTTTTCGGTACAAGCCCTGAATTACTTGTTAGTTTTGTGTAATTATTTAGAAATTTTTATGTCTAGAATCTTTACTAAAAGGGGATAATTGATATGAAATTCAAATGACCACTCTAAAACATTGCATAGCACTTAGGATTTTTGCAACTAATTTGTTAGCCATTAAAAAAACAGAATGCTCAAAAATGAACAAGATTTCTTTCCATTCTTTGGAATATACTCCCTAAGGACAGGGGGGGGGGCAAAATAGCTGCCGGACTTGACTCTATCTAATGGACTAAGTAGGTTGGACTGTAGATTTGTTTCATACTCCTCTGCAGTGAGTTTATCTATTCCCCTTGGGCAAGTTTCCCATTTTCGTCACTACTATGCCCTCGCTCTGACATCTGTTATCAATCCCTCGACACTTCGGTCTCCCTCGTATTCCGGTACCGTTCCTATGCTTCTTTTTCGCTCCTTTGAGACGAAGCACGCCCTATCCCAAGGCCTGGAGTTGTTCTTCCGTGCCCCACCGGTCATTTTCGAACGGAGATACGAGACTCTCCCGAGTTCCCGTCTATCCCCAATCCGAGTGCGCCTGATTCTACCACCCCCCTGAGGACTACGTCCCTTGCCAATCAGCCTTTTGAAAAGGCTATTACACAAGCTCTGAAATATCGTGTACCCTGCTGAAATTATGCATTCACTAGATTATAGTTTAAAAATCGTTGAAAACGCTAATTCCCATAGAAAGAACTTTCTAACTGCATCGACAGAGTAAAAATAGCCTACCCAACTAGAGCCGTATCCGCGCTTGAGCATATAGAGAGCTTGTATTGAGCTGAAAGGAGTCGACATTCCGCCCCTCAAGATCATCGACGGTGAACTTGTGGATACGGTAATTAGCTCCCACAACAAAGTCAAAGTAGTCACCTACAGGGACCACTGCATCCCATCCCAACATACCAATCAAAGCTGTTGCATCTGTTGTTCGACTGTTAATCTCATATTTTCCGATCCCCATACCCGCTCCAACTCGAAACACGCTAAAAACGTGCTCCCCTAAGGAATAACCATAGCCAAATTTAGCTAAAACTTGGGGAAATGCAGCAATAGATACATCATAGCCCCCTTCCGCCTCATAATTTAATGTAGCCGTACTGAACTCTCCACCAATTTCCAGTCGGTTCCACGTATCCCGTTTCAGTACAAAACCTGCTTCAGCCCCCAGGCTAAAAGCTGCTCCAGGATTACCACTTCCTGCCTGGAATGATTGGCCAAATTGAGCCGCCCCCCCAAAATATGGTCCCGACTGGTTCTTATCCACAGGCTCGGCTAGGGCGAACGAGGTTCCAAGTAACGTGCTAATAACGGATATATAAATGATTTTCATGTCTTCTTCCTATCTAACGAAGCAATAAACGTCTCACATACTTGCCTATTCAAGTCTCATGCCATAGAGTTTATGAGCATCAAGCGTGATTCTCCCTCTCCGTAAGCCATAGAGATCACAATTCACGCTTGCATTCGGGAGCAGTTTGCAATACCCTCGTTCGACTTGATAGTCTGATTAACTCGATTTAAGGCATGACAAAATGGCATCAACTACAAAAAAATTAAAAGTCCGACGTGCTCTAAATAAAGCCAGAGCTGGAAAAAAACGCAAGAACGCACTACGCAGAAATGGTAGCACATTACCAAATCTTCCGCTAAACATGCCTAACGCCAATGAAAAAGCTCAGCTAGCTGCTAATGCATAAGCAGGACTAAAGAAGCCCTAGAGACATCCAGCCCTAAGACGTGAGGAGCATATGGCAAACTCAGACCTAATGGTTGAACAGATTTCGCAATCATTGCAGGGATGGGAAATTGATGTCATTGTTTCTGGCTCCATAGGGGCTGTAGAAAGCCCTCGGTTTTTGCGAAGCTTGCGGCGGCTTGGTGCCTCGGTGTATCCGGTTCTGAGCAAGGCAGCGCAGCTGTTCACTACAGAAACAGCTGTTTCGTGGGCTGCAGCCCAGAAGGTTACGACATCTTTTAGTGCCCTTGCCAGCCATATTGCTGTGAGGGATGCTTGTCTTATCACCCCCGCATCGGCTAATATTATTTCCAAACTGGCACAAGGCATCACTGATAGCCCTGCTTCAGCCCTAGCCGCCTCTTACTTAGGTTCTGGGAAGCCACTGATTATACTGCCTAATATGCACGACAGCTTAAAAAACTCTCCTTTTGTGCTTGAAAATTTTAAACGACTGCAAGAGTACTGCAGCTTTATCCCTGCACGACAGGAAGAGGGTAAGCTAAAATTTCCTGCGCCCCATGTATTAGCAGACGAAGTATCTCACCTTCTGAACCAGCGCAAAGGCCGCAAAGTCATGGTCGCCATGGGGACGACACGGGGATACATCGATGATATTCGCTATATATCCAACTATTCTAGCGGTGCCCTGGGTAGCAAGATCAGTGAGGAGCTTTATCGCAACGGATTCACCACAGAGGTTGTTTTGGGTCCTTGTTTGGTGCATCCTACCTGCTACAGCAGGCTCCACCACATCGAAACTAATGATCAACTGAAAGCTAAAAGCCAGCAATTAGTTGATGAGAGCGATTGCGACGTGATTTTTGCCACATCGGTACTCGATTATGTTCCTGCGAAAAAGCAGCAAGGGAAAATAAAATCCGACACAGACCTCCATGTGGATTTTATAAAGACCGAGAAAATTTTAGCTGGCCTTAATCCTACAAAAGGTCGTAAAGTAGGATTTAAACTTGAAAGCTCATTAGATGAGCCCGGAGCTGCTGCTATAGCTAAGGACTATATGAATCGGTATCATCTCGATTTTATGGTTCTAAATGCTCTAAAAGCAGTTGATCAGCAACGTCATGCAGCATTTATTTTTCAAAAGAAAGCAGCCGACATTTCCTTTCTGGGCCTTCTAGAAAGCAAGCAACGTATTGCCCAAGAAATCACCCGATTTTTGGGCTAAAATACGACAGCTAAGTTCAAAACAAACCGATTGAATACCAAGTGCAAGGAGAGAGAATGGCATGCGCGTGTTGCGAACAATCTATTTTTGGCTTTGTTTCTGGATCTATACTGCGGTGCTTTATATTAAACTTCTATCCATAAAAATACTCTACCATACTAAAAG
>JBNKNM010000262.1:0-6838 GCA_050293845.1 Pseudobacteriovorax sp.
TGTGGCATCTGAAGAATACATGGGAATATGAGTTGTCTGGCAATATCTGCTTTCTTGGATACATGATTGTAAAATTGCAGTTTTTAGGACTAGTTTCCAGTGACATTGATTGGTTGTTGCTGACTTATATGGATAGAGCTTCGTAAGAAGCGCTCCGTTCAGAGAAACAATTTGCTGTCGTTTCGGGTTTTATGAAGAAATTCCCAAAGTTAATCTTATGACTGCGTATCTATGAACGGCCTCTCTATCCATACTGCTACGTCGATCAAAGCCCATGGAAGGTGGCTAAAGAACCTACTGTGCTAGGCTCTGTATTTTATGAAAAGATTAATCTTAATGAGGATAGAAACATCCTTTTTGAACAGAAAGTCTATCGAGAAGTTGGCCCACGATAACTCTTCCGTCTTATAAACATCAAGTCAATTTTTATGGATATCATCGGAGGAAACCTGTCGAAAAGCACAGATTTTAGGAAAACGAGGTCTCTACGTCCTTTTCTTCACAAAAAGGACGTAGATCGAAGGAGAAATGTAGGAATTTCACTCGATACATTAGAAACTACTACCTGTATAATTTATGTATTTCGGTAGAATTAGTTCCAGTTCCTCGTTTTTTAATGGCGTACAAATTCGATGCACTATCCAACCCAAACTCGAAGCTGTCATAAATTTGAGGTAGTGCTGTGCCTGTTTGTAAGCTGAAACTCTTATATCCATGCAATGCTGAGAGAACATAAACTTCAACACTATCTGAGCCAGTATTAAATTTTTTAATTGCAAAAATATCATTATTTGGGCCGATTTTAAAATCAAATTCATCCCCTGTTATACCTAACGCTGTTGTTACAATTTGAGAAAAACTTCTATACATTGAACTGGCCGATAAGGTATACACCTCCGTAGCAGATGAACTTGTGAAATTTTTCTTAATAACTAGCAAATCACGATTAGAGGACATAGCAAATTCATATTCATCACCTGTCATACGTAATGCTGTTGCCGTGTGAAGTACAAAACTTTGATAGTCTGATGATTGTGAAAGAACATGTAATTCGGTCGATTGCGTTCCAGTTTTACTTTTTTTAATAGCTACCAAATCTCGATTGGGAGCCAATATAAAGTCCCAATTGTCTCCCACTTCTGGAAGAGCTGTAGTGGTTTGTAAGCTGAATCTTTGGTAATTTGAAGATGCTGATAATATAATCAGTTCCGTAAATCCCGAACTTGTATTATTTCTATTAATGGCAAAAACGTCGCCGTTTCGAGCAACGAGAAAACTAAAATTGTCTCCAGTTTCATGTAATGGTGTACCCGTTTGAAGGGCAAATCTAGAGTAGTCAAGTGCAATTAGAGATTCTAATTCTTCCACAGAGTCATCAATGGCGATGATGTCTTCTCCCCATCCAGTATTATCCCAGTTCTGACCTCTTTCTGGTCCAACCATTGTCTTGGTGGACTCCGCAATTGAAAAAGAAGAGTAACTTATCACTGCAGTTAAAGTTAGACACGACAAGAAAATTTTATTCATCGAAGATTCCTCCAAAATTGAAAATGTATATGTTAGATACATTGAAATCTAAAATATTGCATTTTTTGCTTTTACATTCTTTTCAATTCTTAAGGAGGGTAATCTTTGATTTCAAGCTTGCCTAAGTGGCTTAGAAATAGCCGTTGTGGCTGACGATAAGAGGAGCGAAGTATTTTCCCCTGCTCAAGAATGAGATCCTAAACTAACTATATTCAAGTCTAATTAGTGGCTTGCTAGACTTGATCCATTAATAGATAACCCTGTAAATTGGATGGAAAAATCATCAAAATCAAGTTCTAGGACTTGGCTTTAGTTGTCATCTACTCTCTTAAAATACACACTCGACAAAACTGATACGTTTTTTATCATTTTGTTTCTTGCTAAATATGATTGCTCTTTCCCAAACGCTACTTCACCTGCAGTAAATTGGGAACCGTCAGAGAATATTATTCTTGTCTCGTATTTACCCATTTTAGCTGACGATCTGTTATATAGTTGGTGACTTTGATGTCACATTTTATATCAAATTTTCCCTAAGGCAGCCCATAAACTCGAGACTATAGTTATTTTTATGCACAAGAAACTTGGGATAATCTGAACTTTCTTCTCCAAGCTTTGATTCTAAGTGGCGGACTTTTATTCAAAAGGGCTTAGTTTTCGTTAGATAAGGTTCGTGAAGTCATTGCAACTTGATCAAAATGGTTTTCAAGCTCTTTATAGGTATCTGTCTTTGGGGGCGGGCCAAATGTTTTGCCTGCAATTACCAATGGCTCTTTATCAAGAAACCATATCTTCGCTACCATTACAACGAAGGTCACTAAGCTCAAGACAATCACTATGCCAAGGAGATCTAACATACATACAAATGACGATTTTCACATATTATTTACCTCGAATACAGAATACTGGGGTTAGCATATGAATGCTATTCTCTTATAATAAAAGCAAAAAAATTTCTACAATAGGTAAATTACCTAGCTTGAAAACAAAATCTCTCCATTCATGAATCAAGTTTGCTCGAACAATTTCGATAGAAATAACAACTGTTAAACTAGAGGAAAACTTTCATGAAAAATGCAGTTAAAGAAGCTATTTCGAATTTAAAGGAATATTGCAAATGCTGAAAAACAGAATATAAAACTCAGCGAAATGGATACTAGACTGGGGCTGATTAACCCTCTTTTTACTGCTCTTGGCTGGAATTTTAGCGATTTCAAGCTTGTGAAAAGTGAACTTAGACACAAAGATTATAATGATCCTGTTGACTATGCTTTTTTTCTTCAAAGTCTAGTGAAAAACCAGTGCTACTTCTTGAAGCTAAAACTCTTGGTACAAACTTAAACGATCCAAAAGTAACAAAGCAACTTTGCACCTATTTAGGAGAAACGGGAGTCCAATGAGGGGTTTTATCGGACGGTAATAAATATGTAATGTATAACTCTATGGGTGGAAAATCCTTCAAGGATCAAAAATTTTTAACCTTAATAATAAAAGACTTCGACACTGAAGATGGGTTATTCCTTGACGATTTAGCACAAAAATTGATTGCGCTTTTAAGTCGTGACTGCCTTGAAAATGATGAAATCCAGGCTACATATGAGCAGCACATGGTTGACTATCAAATTGAGAATTCATTATACTCCTCACTTTCATCACCATTTGATACTCTATCAAATACTATAAAGAATGAGTTTAAAGAAGACCGTGTAAAAATAAATGAAAACCTTAAAGTAACGAAAAAGCCAATAATCGAATATTTAGAGGATATGGCTGATGATGATGGTCAATTACCTTTTAGCTTTTCTATTGAAGATTCAGAAACAAGAGATAGGGAGTTCATGAAGGATGTAGCAACAGCAAGAGAACAAAAAGACACGGGATCGGTAGTTGATATTCTTTCAGAAAATAGCAAGAGAAGGGCAAAACGAGTTTCAGTATCAGATTTACTCAAGAATACAATTATTACCGATGACAATTAGCGACTTCAACACAAAGGAGAGACATTTTGGGCAAGGGTTACTGGGAACGAAGAACTTGAAGTAAATGGAAAACTTTTTCAACCCAATCTCGCGCTGGTCAACATGTCATAAACAAACCATGTGCTGGTTGGAATCATTGGCAATATAAGGATACAGATGGAATCTGGAATAATGTGGATAGTGTCAGAGCAATCTATCAGGAAAAGTATGGCTTGTCATCAATCACAAGAAACCGAGCTAAAAAGAATGTATTGAAGTCGGCATAGAGAAAGTGCTGAAAAGAATTATGGTTGACCGGCAGGAAGCTTTCCTCATCTGAAAAAATACTTTTACCTGATGCTTGATATATTCAAGCCCCAAATGTTAGTAAAAATTTGTGGTTGACCAATAAATTTCACTACATAGTACAACCCCTTTACTCCCTATCATTAGCGTTGCATAGAGTTAGTCATAACCATCTCATGATTTAGGCGATTGCTGGTTTAATCAGCGTTAATCCATTTTTGCACAAAGTGTGGAGCTATATGAAAACCGAGAAGAATCGCCCCGTCGTAGCGAGGCTTGTCTATACCTAGTGTATCAAGCTTATGAGTGGAATACCGCAACTCTGTTCTTAAACTCATATTAAAGGTACTAGCGATATTGAATAGCCAGGTGTTAGATACGTACAATCCGAATGCATTATCAGAGTCAGACACTTGATAGGAATTTTCACGCAGATTTACACTAACTTTGCTAAACACCAACCCCACAGAAGCCAGAATTCTAATTCTCTTGTTTTGATAGAGCTGCTTAACAAGTCCACTATGAATACCAAGCTCTGTAAGCCTGGCTCTCGCAGGAGTTGTAGAACTATGGGTATAAATCTTATTGGTAACGGTCTTAGTATGCTCACTAAACTTTAAACCCAGCTCGTAACCGTAGGTTTCTGGCCTCAAGTATGCGACTCCTAGCGCCAATACAGGAACGTTATGGGGAATTTGGAGTCGAGCATACTCCTCAGCAGAAAAATTATTCTGGAAACCAAGATTGATACGCATAGACGTGATGGACTCATTAGAATTACTATAAAACTGTGCCTGTAATAAAGTACTAAACAAACATAAAATAAGAACAAGAATTGCTTTCACGGCTTCTCCTAGGGACTTTCTGATGTTTTGATTGATATACTACTGATGAAACTGATTTGCTCAGCTTCTTGTGATAACTGATACTGATTAATACCAGTCATCCCCGTAGTAAACAGAGTCGTGTCAGTAACAACCACATCGAAACAAATTTCTTCGGGAACGGTATAGAGCATACTCAGATTTAAGGGATCTGATACATCAATAACCTTAAGTCCATCATAGCCATCGCATACGTATAAAATATCATCCTGTACCCCTAGCCCCCAAGGAAAATTTAGTTCTAATTGATTGATTATGGTTGCCTGTGCGGGGTCAGAAAAATCGATAATCAAAAGGCTATTTGCCATTCGTCTACTATTTCCTGAGGAACGAATCGTTGCATAAGCGATAGTTCCAGAAGTTACAACCGGGTCTTTTGCGACAATATGATCGACAAATCCTATGAAATCAGGGTTTACCGGGTCATCTAAGCTAACAAATCGAACACCACCTTCTGTCCCAATAAAAAGCATTTCCCCATCGGAAAAAAGCGTCTCGGATACAAACTGGTCAATTTCCAAGGTAGCCACGAGCGAAGGTGATTCTTGGTTTTCTAAGGAGAGAGTTTCGAGATTAGAGCCATCCAGGACATACAAATAGTCTCCCACTAGTGCAAATCTTGAGGTTGACCCTGAGACTCCACTGCCGAGGCTACCTTGTCCACCAGCACACCCTAGCAGGACGTCTAAAAGAATAAGGGCTAATAGGGGTATTATTGATGTTTTGATACTAAGACTATACGCTCTAATCATTTTTATTCTCCTCGATAGCATCCTTAAATTCCTGGCCGTCCTCCCTAGGATCAAAACCAGTCACAACGCCACCATTGGCAGAACACCTCTCTACCAATTCACGGGGATAGAATAACGTCTCCTCATTAATTGGCTGATCGACAATAGATTCAAATTGGTTTTCTAAACGATCCACAAGGGTAATTGCTGATCCCTCAAGCTTAATGGTCAGCAAGTCAATGGCGCTATCTGCGTATATGTAGTTGTTCTTCATGGCAATGTCGGTGTTGCCAGGAATATTTAAGAAGGCTAATCCGGTTGGCGACGCAGGATTCGAATTATCAAGAACATGGATTCCTCTATAAGGGTCGCTAATAAATAGGAGATCACCATTTACAAAAATTCTACCGGCCCTTGTTACCTCTTTTGACTCTTCAACGGCAAAGGAGCTGCGAAATTCGCTCAATTCCATGCAAATGGGAACGTGTGTATAACTATCATCAACTCTCTCGGTAGTTGCCACCGATGCCAAAGACACCAAGGCCAATACTACAGTTTTTCTAAGCAGTCGGGAGCTTGATTTAGGTTCGGATGGTACGAAAACAATAACAAAGTAGTACAAGATAAATACCGAACCAATGGATACTAAATCATTAACATCAAAAACACCAAAACGGGGTTCAATAGCTTGCAAGAATTCAAATCCGAAGGTCGACACCCCTGCCAAGACGAAAGTCTCTCGATGGGAGCAAAATCCCCGCAATAGGAATATCGCAGCTAGAGCATGCAAGAATGTTGGCAGAGAACCTGTTATCGCTGCGGGAAGATCGAAGGAGACGTTTATGCTTTCGAATACCCCAAGTGGGTCCCAGGATCTGATACCAAGATAAAACAGCCACCCTATAGTTAGAAATGTTAAACCAACTGTAGTTGATAGGTTTGATTTTAAAAGCTTTTTCAATGATTCTCCCTCAAATTTGGTTATATTATGAACACTCTCGCACCGCTTTATTGCAGAGAAAATTATCGATTACATGAGAAAATAACGCATCCCTATGTAAAGCAAGGCATTCGTTAGCTTATTTTCGCATAGCTTTCCCCGATTACCTGATGTTCATTATAATTATACAGCTTTAAATCCAGCCAAGACACGTCATCAGGTATAGGCAAAACGGATACGTCCCTCCTCCATTGGCTGGTATCTGGGTGCGTTGGCCCTATTTTCATAACAATGCGGTACCAAGTTTATGTGCTGTTCTCACGCGAGGAGAAGACCGTCCCATAACCTTTCAACCACGTTCTGCTACCAATCGAGATACGGATTTTGATCAAAGTTGCAACGGCTACCCATTGGATACGGATTGTTCCTCGATCTCTCAATCTAGAAGCTTTTGCGATACGCGAAAACCAGGCCTAGGCAACCAGGGAGATC
>JBNKNM010000263.1:0-6804 GCA_050293845.1 Pseudobacteriovorax sp.
GGTATCTGATTTTGACTTTGATGTAAGTTGGCAAAATAAAAAGGGAATGTGGTATCTACCTTATCTGCTTCACCTTACTATTGCACTAGCAATAGGTTTTGGCTTTGATGCCTGGCTCCTCGGTATAGCTTACTTCATAGGTATCATGAGTCACCCTATCCAAGGATGGATGGTGAATTCCATGGGCCACTATCTCGGATATAGGAATTATAATACGCAGGATAATTCTCGCAATAATACTCTTGTTGCTTGGCTTGTTGCCGGTGAGGGCTTTCAAAATAATCATCATCGCTATCCACGAGCTGTAAAATTTTCTATAAAGTGGTGGGAGGTAGACTGGGGCTACGCTCTTTGCTGGATTTTTGGGGTGTTGGGGGTTGTGAGTTTTGACTCCCCGGCCAGTCTTAAATCCATAGACAGGCCAGAGCCTTGGGATCTAGCAACACAAAATATTCATTGAGCCGTCACCGTAAAAAATTAGAGTCGGTAAAGAGCCTCATTTTGATGAGGCTCTTGTTTTTTTACACCACTTAAGGGCTAGAAAATTTGCATGGGAACAGGCATCCTAGAAATAGGGAGTTAACCTTTCCTGTTTCTAGTTAGTTGTGAAATGTTTTAATCAAAAATCTTGGTTAAAAGTTTTGACTCATCGAAGAGGTTTTGCTAGTTAGCTCCCCATGACGTGAAATTCTACCTAGCTTTTAGGAGTGTTAAATGGCTAACGTTCAGGACCGACTTAAGGAAATAGGATTAGACTCCTTAGGTATCAATGAGGCAGAGGCGCTTTATTACAATCTTTCTTACGATGAATTGTTCCTACATGAAACAGAGTATGAGGGCAATGACTACGGTAAAGGTACTCTTACCTCACTAGATGCTGTTGCAGTTGATACAGGAAGATTCACTGGTCGGTCTCCTAAAGATAAGTACATTGTCAAACATCCAGATTCAGAAAAGAATATTTGGTGGACCGGAACTGGTTCCGACAATCACCCGATCGAACAGAAGACTTGGGACCGATTAAAGAACAATACACTGAAACGATTGAATGGTAAAAAATTATATGTAATGGATGTCTACTGTGGCGCTAATCCTTTAACCCGGCTATCTATCCGCCTGGTTACCGAAGTTGCCTGGAAAGCACACTTTGCTAAAAACATGTTTATCCGCCCAACAGAAGAGGAGTTGAAAAACTTCGAACCTGATTGGACCATACTCGATTCCTGTAAAACTTCTTTCAAAGAGTTTGCAGAGGAAGGGCTGCGCTCTGAAGTGTATGCAGCATTCAATGTTGAAAAAAGACAAACTGTGATTGGTGGTACTTGGTATGGGGGAGAAATCAAGAAAGGTATCTTCACCATGATGAACTACTTTTTGCCACTAAAAGGAATAGGGGCCTTTCACTGTAGTGCAAATCAAGGAAAGACTGGTGATACAGCCTTATTCTTTGGCTTGTCGGGTACAGGAAAAACAACGCTTTCGGCTGATCCGAAACGCTCCCTTATTGGGGATGATGAGCATGGTTGGGATGATGATGGCGTGTTTAATTTTGAAGGGGGATGCTATGCAAAATGTATTAATCTCTCAAAAGAAAATGAACCTGATATCTACAATGCTATCAAACGTGATGCTCTTTTAGAAAACGTGGTTGTGTCTGAAGGTGGCGACGTTGATTTTGACGATGTTAGTAAAACCGAAAATACTCGAGTTTCGTACCCTATTTATCATATCGATAATATTGTGAAGCCAGTGTCCCGTGGTACTCATCCTAAGAATGTTATTTTCCTTACTTGTGACGCATTTGGTGTTTTACCACCTGTGGCGAGGCTGACTCCAGAGCAGGCTCAATATCAATACCTAAGCGGCTATACTGCTAAGGTTGCTGGAACAGAGTTGGGTGTGAAAGAGCCTACGGCTACATTTTCTCCTTGCTTTGGGGGCCCATTCTTGTTGTTACATCCGACTGCTTATGGAAGTATCCTGGCTGATAAAATGAGAAAATATGGAGCCAATGCTTATTTGGTCAATACCGGATGGAGTGGTGGAGGATACGGTGTAGGCGACAGAATGAGTTTGAAAATTACAAGGCGTATTATTGATGCCATCTTTGATGGGACGCTTGAAAATGCTGCATTTGAGACATTCCCTATATTTGGTTTTGAAGTTCCTAAGGAAGTATCAGGAATAGAAAGTACAATTCTTAACCCAAGAAATACTTGGACCAACAAGGAAGAGTACGATAAAAACCTAGAAAAACTAGCTCAAATGTTTATCAAAAATTTCGATAAGTATACTGACAACGAATCTGGCCAGAAACTTGTTGCATCGGGTCCCGCCCTTTAAATTAACTTTTATTCTCTTTAGGCAGTGAATTTGACCCCTTATCAAGGGGTCTTCGTTTTTCTTTAGAATCTAGTAGATTATCCGATACTCTCTGGGGGAAAAGGATGGGGCACCCCTTCCTTCTTATACCAATGATCGTAGTGGGAAGAATAATATATGAATCCACCAGCAAGTCGTTGGCCAAGGAAAGCTATATCTTTTTTAATTCCTACAACTAAATTATCGAATCCAATATGGAAAGAAACTTGGTGTAGTCTTGAAAAAAAACGTTTTCGCCATTTAGCACGGTTATTTTTTCTTTCGTCAATTGTTGCTTATATACTTCACTTCTTCTTTATAGATCTCAAACTAGGAAAAACTCCCATCGAACTATGGGCGAGTTACCGCTTTGGACTTGCAGGTTTTGCCCTTATTGGTTTTTTATTAACTTTAAACGATAGATTTTGTTTTTCGGTCTATTATAAGCTACCTATGATATTAGCTGGCTATCTGTTTAGTTATATGCAGGTACGGACCATGGTTTGGTCTGACGGTATTCCCTATTTTTATGCTTTTATCATCCCCAGCCTTACGACAGTCGGATTACGGTTAAACTTACTTTCTAGTGTGATGTATCTTTTGAGTGTCCATATTCTCCAATTTCCCAGTTTTATGGAAGCCGCAGTGGAAACACATCTCCTGTTGAGTGCTGCTACTGTTAGTCTGATGACTGTTATTGTATTCAGGGCTAATATGGTGGGTGATATCAATGCATTTATGTCGGAACAGATGAAAGATGAAATGCAAATAAAGCTTAATGCTGCTCTTAACGAAACAAGAAAAAAAGAAAGAGTCCTTGCTGAAACGAACCGTCTTCTGTTGCGTAAAACGCAGATTTTTAAAACATTACTTGAATCCTCAACAAATTTGCCTCATTTTCAGGATGTTAGAGATTTACTGAGCTACGCAGCAGAAGAGTTTGAAGGGTTATTCAAGGGCTGTGGGATATTGCTGGTTATCTCTGATCAGGAAACGCAGCTTCTAGGAGAAGCTGTTGCTATCAATATAGATTTGGAAATCAAACAGCAGATAGTTAATAACTACACAAAACTCTTAGATGAGGATTGTTTATCAGAGCTGCGTTATCAACTATTTTTTGAAGAGCAAGCTCAATATCCCTGTGATACAGTTATGGCATTACCAATGATAAGTTCCGCTGATAAAATTGTTGGAACGGCGGTAATGATCGGTGTGAGCCCTGAACAACAATCATTTGAGACGCTAGCTCTGTTCTTAGCGTTGGTGACGAGTTGTGCCGAGAATCTTACACTGACCAAAAGGCTAGAGTATTTAGCGCATACAGATAAGCTTACGACAACTTATAATCGAAATTATTTCGAAAGAGAGTTAAAGCGTCATATTAGGACTAATCATGAGTTTCCTGAGCTTCACTTTTCTTTATTATTAATAGATGTGAATGGATTGAAGCACGTCAACGATTACTATGGTCATAAGGAAGGCGATAATCTCATTGTAAAAGTAGCAGGTGTATTGAAAGGCACTTGCCGTAAGACCGATTTGGTTTGCCGATTAGGAGGAGATGAATTTGTGATTCTCTGTCCAGAAACAAAGGATGCAAATCGTTTGATAGAAAGGTTACGACGTCGAGAACGCTCCTTAAAACTGCACTTCCAAACTAATAGTGGCAATGCCATAGAACTGCCTGTTACTATGAGCATTGGGATTGCCAGCTCAGCGCAACACACACCAGATACTGTATTACGGATCGCCGATGAAATGATGTATGAAGATAAAAGGCTATTTTATCAGTATAAACAGCTTAAAAGAAGCATTTAAGGCTTTGATAATTCAGATCCCAGAGATATTAAAATTCCTGTAATGTAAATTTCGCAATCCACTTTCTTTTCCGGAATTTTCTAAAAGCTGCAACAGCTATACCAATACCATAATATGCAAATATCCTGATATGATCTGAAATCGAAAACTTAGGTAAAAAACCAATCTGTTTTGCATAAAAATAGACGTCTCGATAAAGAATATACCATAAAAGCGGGTGGACCCAGCGGCCACGCACAATATCGTCTTTGTTGGCGAGGAATAAAGTGTGCTCTATTTGCCCTAAACCAATATGGTGAAATCTGATACAGGATTTTCGAAATCCCATTTTTTGATATAAGGGTAATAATTCATCGGTTGAACTCCCCAGAATCCAACTACGACCATGAGCCATGGCTACGAAGGATGTATATTGAAAGAGTCCTTCTAAAAGGTCTCCATGTCGATAGTCTGGATGAGTGCAAACTCTTGTAATCTCGATAGTATTCTCTTTTCGTGGAAAATTTCTTGGCAATATTAGACTGTATTCATGCTCAAGCCTTTGATTTTTTCGAGAAATTATCAAACGTAAGCTTCCGACAACCTTATTGTGGTGTTTTGCTAAAACTATAATGGATCGTTTATCGAACTCATCTAAAGTGGGATGATTGGTTGCGGATATTTTACCCGCCATCTGGTAAGCTCTTGAGCGTAAGTGCAGGACATCTTCTAATTCTTTAGCGGTACATGCGGTTTTAAAATGAACTCCCGACTTTACCGAATCAATGGGGAATTGCATTTTATAGAGCTGTTTGGGAGTAAGGTCGAGATGATCGAATAGAAGTTGCCCCATTTGCTGTTTAAAATATCCAGGACAAGCAATAATTCGCCACCCCAACCGATGTTTTGCTTCATTAAGATAGGATATACGGACCTTGATGCGCGTCCATTTGTTTTTAGGGGATAGAACATCAATCCAATAGGTACAGCCAAGTTCGAAGTCAACCTTCCCATCTAGGTACCGTAGATGCAAAAGATTATAAGATGCTCTATCAAGCCAAAAACGAAGGCAAGGCCCTGTTTCTTTCCCCTTATTTACCAGGTGACAGGTGAGTTTGGGGGCCATTTTCGGTATGGGTATGGACTGCAAATAGAGGGGCAGGGAGCCTTCTTTTGACCATGTTGTATTTAATTTCAAGATAGCACCCCTTCTAGGTCTAAATGACCTGACCCAATATACCGACATAATTTGCGGAATTTGGCTATTTTTCTTGAGTGCTCATAAGGAACTCAAGTCAAATCAACGACTAACGTTTGTCTATTATCTAGGGCTTGGATGGAAGTAGGAGTGCGAGGTCCGCAGTATAGAATATCTCTTTCTATCATGAGCTTATACTGCGGACCCTACAGGAACAATATTCTAAAGCTTTAATCCCAAAGGAAAAACCTGTAGATTAACTTTTATAAGAGTGTCCTCTTGACCGCTTTGACTGCGTTGACGCAATTCCTCAAGCTTGGAACGAAACTCCACTATAATTTTTTGGTAGTCCTCACTGCTAACGCAGAGTACATCAGATGTGAAAATCGCGCTGCTATCATTTTCAAAATGCTCTAAAAAATCGCAAGCTTCTATGATGCTTGCTTTTAAATAATCAGTTTCTGCTAATAACGTTTCAGTAGCTGCTGGTTGGTTTTTGATGAAATAAAATCCATCTTTGACATCGATTAAGTCCTCGTTAAGTAAATAACCTAGTGTTGATTGGATTTCCTTGAATCGATGTCTGCCAAAATAATCAAGAATATCTCTAAAGTTTGGTTTATTTTGAAAAATAGGGAAAGATTTGAGCAGTTCAACAGCGAATTTTGTTGGAGATTCCTTCGTAGGTAAGGTCCGATGATCGACGGACTTGTTTATCAACCTTTCAAGGGACTCAAGCTGTTTTTCAAAGTAAGATTTCTGGCTGTTGCACTTACTATGGTCCTTTTCCAATAGGCATTGGAAATAATGGGTTTGTGTTTCAGACAGGTCAAATACCTGGCTTAAGATCGACCAATGCTTTCTGCTGATGGATCTCCTTCCCCGAATCATGTCGGAAATGTGGCCCTTCGAAGAAATACCTAGCTTTTTTCCTAAAATCGTTAAGCTAAAGGTGGGCTGTTTTTGTTTTTGGAAATTGTATAAGCGCTTTAGCGCTTCGTGAGAACTTTTTGAAGAAACTAAGATGTAATCAACCTGATTCATTAATCGCCTCCTTGCGCCCAATCTAATTAAATTATCGGTATATTAAATTCAATAATTTTTAACAAATTTCAAAAATTAAGGTGACATTGATGTTCGCAAGTTTGTTGCTTTGCTGGAATAGTAATCCATAATGTTCTAAGCTAAACAGGTGTACATTCAAAGTGGAATTGTAGCACCCAATAGAAAACCTTTAAGCTACATAGAGGCGATGAAAAGTCTATAAAAAATTCTAATAGTATATTATCTAGAGTAATGTTTAGCTGGTCGTCCTATCATTCCATGACAATTCTAAAGATGGAAAATAATCCAGGTTTTTATCGTAAAAAAAAACAAACTATCTAATTACATGGAGAGGTATGTCTTTACCCTATAGTAAAGATTCAGTATTCTAAGTAATTTTTTTA
>JBNKNM010000264.1:0-6736 GCA_050293845.1 Pseudobacteriovorax sp.
ACGATCGCGACCTCGAATAGCAGATTGTAGGGCAATTGTACTCGTGCAGAATGATTAACAAATCACATAGCAGATTACGTCGAGACTAATTCACATTAGATTAACGGTTTGATACCAATGCCGGGATTCCTGCACCAAAGCCATTCATCATCCTATTAATTTGATTTTATAAACTCAATTAACTCTTCTCTTGAATATACAATGACCCAAGGGTGTTCCGCTCGTAGTTCTTCTATGCTGCCATAACCCCATGAGACTCCAATTGCTCTCACATTGTTCTGATTTGCACCTATAAGATCATGCTTTCTATCTCCAATCATAATGGCAGTTTTTTTTGATATTTTTTGCTCGGATAAAATATGCTCTATTAGATCTTTTTTAGAGCTTCGTGTTCCATCAAGTTCTGATCCATAGATCTCTTCGAAATATTGATCTAGCCCAAAAGATTTAACAATCTTCTTGGCATAAATATGCGGTTTAGAAGTGGCTATAAATAATCTATGTCCACATTCTCGTAGAGTTTGAAGTACTTTTTCAATCCCTTCATAAGGGACATTTTCTAGTAGCCCTTTTTCGGAGAAATATTCTCGATAAATTGCAACAGCTGTTTCAGGTGAGATACTAGAATCTGGGATTAGCTTTTTGAAGGACTCTTGCAGAGGAGGGCCAATACACCAGCTTAGATCCTCAGGAGAAGGTATACCTAACCTTTCTAGAGCAAATTTAATTGAATTAGTAATTCCTTCAAACGGGTTGGTTAGTGTTCCATCCAAGTCAAATAGTATGTTTTTCATTTTCCATCACCTATGCTGCAATTAATTTTCAAATCGCAGCTCAAATCAACATCACAGAACCCAATCCGCTCCTTGTTAGGATGTATAGGATGAAAAAAGCAGCTGTTTATTGACTAAGTTATAATAAAAACCATTTTCATCTTTAACTAACTCTTTATGGGGTCCCATTTCAACAATACGTCCTTGATCCATAACGATGACCCGGTCGGTGTTTTGAACGGTTGATAATCTGTGAGCAATCACTAAAACTGTGCGATCAATCATCAATCTTTCGAGTGCTTTTTGAACATTGGCTTCACTTTCTGCGTCTAAAGCACTGGTCGCTTCGTCAAGTATTAGTATTTTTGGATTTTTAAGCATAGCACGGGCGATGGCGATTCTTTGCCGCTGCCCACCTGAGAGCTGAACCCCCCGTTCACCAACCAAAGTTTCATAGGTATCCGGAAAGCTTTCAATAAATCTATCGGCATAGGCGAAGTTTGCCGCTTGCTTTACTTCTTCCAAACTTGCACCAGGTTTGCCATAAGCAATATTTTCGCAAATGCTTGTCGACATCAGAAGTGGTTCTTGGGAGACAATACCAATCTGAGATCGCAACCAATTCGCTTGAAGTTGCTTTATATCAACCCCATCAAGAAATACTTGACCTTTAATGGGATCATATAGACGCTGAATAAGTGCAGCTATAGTGGACTTGCCACTTCCTGACCTACCGACTAGAGCTACTGACTCACCCAAATGAATATCAAGATTTAAGGAATCAAACACCAGAACATCCATTCTTCCAGGGTAAGAAAACGCAATGTTGCGAAGTTCTACCTTACCTTGAATGTCAGAAAGAATGTGCCCCTTGTTGTTATCAATAGCCTGTTGTCGGTTTAAAATAGCAAAAATTCGACTAGCGGCTCCTGTTGCATTCATAAAGTCAGTCCATAGAGATCCTAAAGTTCCTACGGAAATGGCTACCATCATGGCATAGAGAATAAAAGCTGACAAAGTACCAATTGATAACTCACCATTGACGACCATCCGTCCCCCTAGCCAAAGAATAGCAACGACAGCACTCATTCCCAGTAGAGTTATTAATCCCATAAATTTTGCGATATAGACAATTTTATCCCTAGCAATACCTAGAGCTAGTGATAAAGCATTATCATAACGGGAAACCTCTTGTTTCTCTGCAGCAAATGACCTTACCATCCGAACATTACTCAAAGTCTCATCAGCTATAGCTGAGGCATCCCCCAAGGATTCCTGTACTTTTTTTGATAAATGTCGAATCCTTTTGCCAAACTTCACTACGAGCAGTGCACAGGGAGGCAAAACCACTAAAAGAAGAAGTGATAACTCCCATGAAGTATAGAAAAGAAAAACTAGCCCTCCCACAACTCCTGCTAAATTCCTAAGAATCATAGAAATATTAACACTTAATGCATTTTGTAAGACCGTTGAATCGGAATTAAGGCGACTCATTAAATCACCAGTTTTTTCTTGATCAAAGAATCCAGCTTCTTGATCAAGGAGGCGACTAAACAATGTTCTTCTAATTCTCTTCACAGTACGCTCACCAGCATAGGTGAAAAGGAAATAACGAAAGGAGGCAGCCACTCCATGCAAAATAGTAAAGAAGACCATCAGAATACCCATCTGGTCGACAAGGGCCAAACTTTTCGATTCAAGAGCTTCATCGAGGGTAATACGAACGGCTTGGGGAAAGAGCAGAGCGACAAGAGAGCCGACTCCTAAAAAGAACGTGCCAATCAATAATAGATATTTTTCAGGATGAGCAAACTTTATTAGCTGATGAAACTCAGAACCTTTAAACTTTTTCAATCGCGCCCCTAATACAACGTATTTAATGATCTCGATTTGCTTATTTGCCGACTATTGTAAATATGCAAACATAAACTGCACTTTTCTTCTCTGCTTGTCCAATATGGCTCATATTTGACGATACCCTAGACAATCAAACCCACAAAAACAAAGTGCACAGCAAATTTAGTTACTTCAACAGATTTTAGCAAGTTATACTGAATTTCTCTCATTGACCACATAAAATAAGATCGTAAAACTCATGTTCTTCCCACTGTAACACCCTTACGTCCTCATTGGGATATGAGAAAAATTGGTGTTTGAGTAAGTAAGAAAGACGGCGTAAGCTGACCAACAATACACAAATAAACAAACTAAAAATGTTGGAGGATTACGCCGTGGAAATGAATCATGATAGTGTCATATCGATCTCAGAAAATCTAGCCGATATTCTTACAAAGCTACTACGGGAAGGCGCTCAGAAGATGCTAGCTCAGGCTGTCGAGTCCGAGGTACGTGAGTATTTAAAGTCGGTCAATTTAGAAGGCGTTCGAGTCATTCGCAATGGCAAAGCGCCGGCTCGAAAAATTATGAGTGGCCTCGGCCCTATTGAAGTTCGAAGGCAGAAACTAAGAAGCAAATCCAACCATGATGCTCCCAAATTCACGAGCAAATTACTACCTCCCTATCTCCGGAAATCGAAAAGTCTTGAAGAACTGATACCCTGGCTCTACTTAAAGGGAGTTTCCAGTTCTGATATGGAATCGGCATTACAGCCGCTTCTCGGGAAGCACTTATCGGGCTTTTCTGCATCGACAGTGACAACTTTAACAAGGCAGTGGATCGCTGACTACGAGGCTTGGAACAAAACTCCAATAAATGACAATTAGTTGGAAAAGCCTTCTTACGAAACTCTACGATCGTGGTTTGACAGTAGCTCCAGAGCTTGGAATAGGAGATGGTGCTATGGGTTTTTGGGCAGCCCTAGATGAGGTTTTTCCTCAAACCAAACACCAACGTTGCTGGGTCCATCGAACTGCCAACGTACATAACGATCTACCCAAGTCAAAGCAACCAGAAGCCAAGAGAATGATTCATGACATTTATCGTGCGGAATCTAGAACGGAGGCTGAGAAAGCCTTTAAAAGGTTTACGGAGACATTCGGTGCCAAATATCCTTCGGCCAACGAAAAGCTGATCAAAACAAAGGATAAAACGATGCAATTCTATGACTTTCCTGCTGAACACTGGAGTCATATTCGCTCTACAAATCCAATCGATTCGATGCTTGCAACTATTCGACTACGCACCAGAAAAACCAAAGGTTGCGGGAACGTGAATGCTACCTTGGGAATGGTTTTTCAACTATCTTGCTGCGCAGAGAGACGTTGGAGGAAGCTTAATGGTTCGGATTTAATGGCAGATATTATTGATGCTAGATTTAGGTTTAGAGATGGTATAAAAGAGGACGTCAGTAAAGCTGAACTTCTTACCTCAAACACCAAAATCTAACATTTCCCACGCATCGAATCGATGATGATCGTGATGACTTTTATTTTGTTTGTGAATAATTGGGGGCAAAAGAAAATTAGAGATTTTCTCGTCACAGAAAACCTCACAATTCCCAACCAGATGGGCAAGCCATCGAAAAAACCAACCTTCCGCTGGATCTCTTACTGGATGAGGCATATAGCCAAAGTCCGGATAAGAATAGGTGATGAAATATTTTTTGAGATCAAGGGATTAACAAAACAGCACGAAACGATTGTTAAAGCTTTTGGTAATTATGCTCTCAAAATCTACGGTTTCACCTAAATTTAAATGACAATCTAATTTGGTCATTTCCTGATTTTTTGAGGAAACGTGGTTGTCTTTAGCTAAAACGTGCTTTTCAGGGGAAATTAGTGTGCTAATAAGGCGTTTTAAGCTAAATACGACGGCTTTTTTCTGGTTGGACTCCGGAGCTCAGTTTTATCGAAAGTTCAAATGGCGAATATGACATTGATAGTATTGTCGATTGTCCGGATCGTTCAAATAGAGAAGTGATAGCTGCTAATTCAAAGAGAAAGCGGAAGCGCATCCAGGGGATAGCCATCAGGAAATTTTCCCGATCCATTGATTTTTATCATTCTTTCTTGACGGGAAACGAGAATGGAGGGTAAAGGTAGATGAACTGAATCTGAACTAACAGACAAACAAAATGAAGTGTCAAAACAGGGCGACTGTCAGATCAGGTTCAAATTTTTACACCTATACCATCCAAACAAGATAGGATAATCCTCTCAGACTAATAACAAACATTTTTTAGTCTTTCTACATTTCTCTGATAACGATGCTAATACCACCAGCGAGAGCATCAAGTTTCATACCCTCCATCTTGTACCCAGATATATCAATGTCAACCCAATCTTTCTCGTCCTTCCCTTCATTGCTTGGATTGTACTTTGGATCACCGTGGCAAGGGAGACACACGCCGTCATAGTACAAGGGATAGATGTAACGAAAACCTTCTGCTCTATTTTCCGAATACGAAAGATTTTTCTCCCACGAGGACAAAGCAAACTTACTCATTGCGACCTTTTCCCAACTGTCAGGCGTATTCCTGGGGTTTCTTAGCTGATCGACTGGCGCTGTGAACTTAATCGATACATTTTTATTGCTCTTACTAAATTCCGTTGCTACTTGATGAGCGAAAACAGCTGCTATAAATCCTTTATAGCCTTTCGAACTGTCATGTATCAGATCAAGGTTGTTCGACATAACAGTCCTCATAGCCTTACTCATCTCCCGAATATATGGATGAGATTCCACTGGCCACTTTTCCTTGAAAATTTTCTTGTATTCTCTCTTAATCAGAGTCATTATGTTTTTGGGACTAAATGCTGCTTTAGAAGAGGTCTTTGAGTTAATAACATCTTGCTGTTTGAATATGAACACTTTTCCTGCAAAGAACATGTTCTTAAGCTTGACAGCTAGTTCTTCCTCTTTCGTTACTGCTTTTGCTGGGCTGCTACAAAGAATAGCTAGCGAAATAGCTAAAATAAAAATTTTCATTACTACCTCCTAAAAAATTGTTAACTATAAAAACCAGAATGTGTTCCGACTATTTATACCCTCCTATTACTAAAAAAATGTCACGAAAGTCGAATATGAGTGATATTGTTATCGTTGATAAGAGCATACATGCACATACGCTAAAGGTGTTGAAACTTCTGTACTTCACATTCTCTGGATTGCGCCACTGAACCACAAAATAGACAGATAAAGGCAACCACAGTAGAATATGAGAAAGGCCAAAAAGATGAATATTCGTAAAAAGAGCAAATATTAAAAGTACTGTTGGAACAGTGAAAAGCATTACAGCTAATGTCCATCTTGCTTCTCGATGACTTCTGATGAAGAAGATTGAACCCAGAAAAACCACAATGAGCCAATTCATCCAGATCTGAACCCAGTCCGGTAGAAGCATGTTTTGAGAGTTGATTTGTTCAAGCATTTTTTTTAAGTATTGTGCCATCTGCCTTACAAAGGATTAGCATATCTTTAGAATTATCGAAGTATGACTGCATTTTCACTAAAGACTCCTTGATTAGTGGAAACAACGCTCTAATCAAGTTTCGGAAGTATTACTCAACAATTGAAGGGGTTTACAGAAAGGTAAGATAAAGGATTCGAGTCATACCTTCGAGGACGGCTTCGTTTAATTTAACGCATTTGTTTCTGCGGAGGAAAGGACTTACACCTTATCAGGATATTAAGGATATGCTAAAATCCCAGAAGCCTCAATGGTATTTCACGTTAAAAAAATTAGGACCTTATAAAGGAAATTCAAAAAGAAGCTACAAAGAATAGCGCAATATACTTTTGTGGTGACTGGTGTAGCTTCCTTTTTAATTTTATCCGATTTTTTGCCTGGAGTTCATTCACTTGTAAAAGGAATTATTCTGATCACTTTTATTGCAAGTATGGGGAAAGGGGATGGTTGTGGTGAAAACAAAGCCTTTAAAAAGATGGTTTTGTGTTATATCCTTATTAACAGCCTGATTGAAGTGAATATTTACTCCCCTTGATTTTAGATATTTAATCCATGGCTGAAAAATGGCCTCATTTGGCCCTGTTTTTTACCCAGT
>JBNKNM010000265.1:0-6729 GCA_050293845.1 Pseudobacteriovorax sp.
AAATATACAGAGCATGATCCTCTGTTGCTTAATAAAGCCATGATAGCCAGTTATAATTTTGGCCCGGCTCGCATCCGACGCTCTATCATTGAATCAGGATCAAAATGGTATAAAAATAAAAGGACAAATGGTGCCATAGGTTATGTGAATAGGGTGCAAAGTTTCTGTTATGAGTTCAACCTACCTAAGGGTTAGTTAGCATGAAAAATCGACCATTGATACTCTGGATTGTTACTGGTATCCATTTTGCGGTAGCACTGAGTTTTTTGTTGCAGGTCATTTTTGAATATGATTTTTCCCTAACGGAAATCCATAATTCCTGGTTTTATTTGACGTCTTTGAATAAAATTTTACTGTTCAGTAGTGTAGCTGTTGGTCTCGTCGCTTTTAATGGGAACTTTCTCCTTTGGCCCATCATAGCCATCAATTGCATCCTCATCTTTTGGAATAATTATCTTGTGGCTTCATGGCACGTGAACTCTTCCCCAGAAGCGAGTTTATGGGCTTCTATTTTTTATCTTTTGCTGACTATGACGACACTTTCCCATCCCGTAAGATTAGTTTTGTTACACCCTGAGAAGCGTTGGTGGTTGAACCGTCGCTTACAGCTAAACCTTAAGGTATTGTTGCAGCAAGATCACAATAATCTGCAAGTGGAAACATTTGATATTTCGAAATCGGGTGCTTTTCTGAAGTATGCTGCTCCCTATAGCATCGGAGTCGACCCAGGAAGTATGATGCAGATAACATTTGCGCCCCACTCCCGTCGTCCTTGGCAAATTCATGCCAGATTGATCAGGATCGCCGATCGTACCCAGGGACACTATCCTGTGGGACTTGGGGTGCAGTTTGAAAATCTTGGCTGGAGAGACAAATTACGTATACATCTGATGCAGTTTAGCTTGTTACATAAAAAACAGTAAAAAGGGGCCGGTATCGGCCCCAAAAGTGCATGGAAACTGTGAGATCAATTATTCCACAGCAGCCACACCATCACCAGAAGTCGGTACTGTTTCAGCTTTTAATGTAGCAGGTTCATAGAGATCTATGGCATCCAAAAGATCAACCAAGCCATCGTAAGTAGCGTCCGTTGGTTTGTTGTTGGATTCATTGCCGACATAACCATCAGAGTTTAGGTATACAGGGTTAGACCAAGCATCCCCTTGACCAGCAAGGCCGGTACAAAGTTGATTATTGGAATTTGCATCGCAGAATGCTTTAACGCCAGCTAACACTGCGGCATCAGTAACGTCTGTTTGATTGCGGCAGATATTGCTTGGTAAATTAGAACCAGTGAGGTAACCACCAACTACTGCACAGTTAACGTTATCATCAATATTATCCCTAAGCAGAGCCAAAATAATATTTTTAATGATACTATCGATTCCATAACTGGTAAAGAAATTATCACTGTCTGAGTAATTATCGACTGTTGGAAACGCCATGGATTGAACAGCAACATCGTCATTGGTATTGGCAGCAATGGTGAATACCCATGCAAATTCATCTTGCGTTTCGAAAGGAGGCATACCTGTAGAGGCTGAGGCCAGTTCAGGTCGAATTAAGGTTCCAGCACCTGTGAGAATGCCGTCTGCTACTGAGATGGTGAGTCCCATTCTATCTGGAGATCCATCCTCGTTAGGATCTTGCATCTCGTATAGATTCACCGAAATGGTAGCAGTATCCCCAGAATTATCAAATGTCGTAATAACTACACCTGGTGCACCACCCTCATCTTCTTCATCTTCCTCGTCTTCAGGGATAACTCCGGTAAAGAACTGCATGGAACCTTTGCCGGTATCCTCACCGGTTCGACTGACCTGTAACTCCATTCCCTTGTAGTATAGATTATCGCTTGTGTTCAACCAGTACATCTGGAAGGTGTAGTTGTAAGTGGAACCAGCAGCATTTTTAAAATATTTCACATAGTTAGGAGCACCGCTGTCGTCTGGATCTGTAGGAACTTCAAAGATAGTAGGGGTTTCTGTAATGGCTCCAGAAACAAGACCAGGAAACTGGGCGCAGTCCGTAGGATCATTGCTAGTATCATCATCACGGCAAGCGGGCTTTCCAAAAAGATGGTAGGCAATTTCTTGTACCATGTCCATGAGCATTTCCGAAACACCAATGAACTGACGCGGCATCAGAAATAAATTTTGCATACCGCCGCCATCATCGCCGTCTCCACTATTATCTTGCAGTCTCAGGCCTCCCTCAGAGCTACTTCCGGCTACTGAACTGGGAATATCTATCAGTAATACGCCCATATCGGGGACCGCATTTTTGACGTCGCTTTCATCAACAACACCATTGATCATGGACTCTTCTTCTTCTTCGGCTCCACAACCAGCAATGAGGAGTGAAGCGAGAATAGGACATAGTATTTTTGATTTTATGTTTAATTTCATGGATCGAAATCCCTTCATTTATGAGTCACCATTCATAAAAGCGCTTCGGTGCTAAGAAGCAATGGTTAAGTTTAAATATATTTAACTAGTAAATATTTAAAAAACAGTGACTTGTAACATAATAAATTGAAGTATATATTATGCTTACGTGGTGTAAGGCTAACTTCTCAGTGATAATGTTCATATATGTATTATGGATTCATCACCTTAGGCTTGGTCTTCATCAAGCACACTTAAGGCAGGGTGTTGTCTTTTTGCTGCAGACTGTATTTAGGGTTTTTAACGTCCTTTCCAAATTTACTCCGCAACTTTCGGCTATCCTTACTATTTTGGAATATTTATTCCTACACCATTCGTCGATGTGTGCTTTTGTCTATGGTTTCTTAGACGGTGGGAAAGTAGCAGCCCATTGCTATTTAAAGTCCAAATGAATTCTGTATGATCAAAAAATGAGTAACTCATAACTCATTATCCACTTCGTCATCAACGACAACAGGCTGCACTTTTTCAATTTTGATACGTTGATTATTGTTGCCATGGCATTCCCATTGGATAGCATTTCCCTCATCGGAAAACGATCCTTTGGATACATCCAAACACTTAAGTGAATATTTGTTCTGAAAAATAGAAAAACCGTCACCTTGATCTATAAAAATGAACTTCTGAATGTCTGAGTTAATGCAATCAAATTGAAAGATGTTTGTTGCATTGTCTAGGCTGGCACCTGCAAGAGTAATGCATAGACCACTATGAGCGTTTCTTAGAAAGTAGTAATCACTTTCTTCAGATTCTACTAACTGGAACTGTTGATGATCTTCCATAGTACAATCCTCTTGCTGAATATTTGCTCCGGCGACAACCGCTCCTCCAGCTACCTGCAGACACTTACCACTATGTTTTAAAGTAAGTGTATGATATTCAGGGCTCACTTTGGTCGAAATAATATCTTCTAGCTCATCTTTTGCCTGACTTATATCCTCTTCAGTCATACCTTCTTCGTTCAGGAGGCTTTCCCGCAATTTTTCTTCATTGGCTTGCTCTTGTGTCGTTATTTCGTCAGCAACGGCAACTTCAGCCGATGATCGCTTGGTATCATCTAAGTCGGGTCTGCTTTTTTGACATGAAAGGACTAAAAAAACATGAGAAAGGATAAGGAATTTAGATAATCTATTTTTCAATATTCTTACTCTCTATTATAGGATTAATGATTCACTTGTAAGGATCGGTGTCGGCTTGGCGATTTCTTACAAAATGTATTAAGTTACTAAAATAATAGAATTTTACTTGGGGGAATTTTTTACTGCTTTTAAGCGCTAGCCCATGGGTTTTGAAAAAATTGACCGAAAATGCTGCCTATTTTTCCTATATAATAAAGTAAATATAGATAGTTATATGGATCAAATCAAGCGATCGCTGCACCTGATGACATTTGTTCATGTATTAACATGACTGGCTTAGGCTTTTCCAAACTTAATCATAGAGTTTAATCTGCTTGATAAGTTCCATTTGAATCATCAGCTTAAAAATGGCACTACCAAATTCGAATTAATAGGAGCTATCCGTTCGATATAAAATTTTCTGGTTACCGCTATTAGCCTCATACTCAAAAGAGTTTCTCCCATGATTTTACAGGACGACTAAGAATTTTTGGGTTGAGATCCAGATCATCAGGCGCTCGCCGTTTGTGGTTATTACATTTAATATAGTTGCGGATGCCCAACTTGCGAATAAACCTATTCCTAGTATTAAGCCGAGTAACTTTGTTATCATATTCTCCTTTGTGTTCCATATATCTGTAAGTTTATCTAAAGGGAGTCTAGCTCGTATTGTACCCTTTTTGATCCTTTGCACCTTCCTGCCACTACTCTCATAGAACCAATGATCCTTAACAATAATCTGCTACAACCCAACCAGCATAGATTGTCTGATATATCGCATTTAAGATACTTAAGATCAATGTGCTAAAAATTTCTTAAAGTGTCGGACCTACTATAAAAGAAACATTTTGAAGAGTTATATGAAGTATATTATACTAATATGCTCATCGCTATTGGAATAGCAAATTGAAAACTATTTCTGGCTTCATTTTTTATAATTTTGGCTCAAGGTATTCTCTTGTATGACCTGATTAATAAGAGTCATAAAGCCTTTTTTAAGCTCCTGAAAATTAAGGATTAAAAGAATGGGTCAGAGGTTTAAAGTGACTAAGGAACGATGGTTAGACCTGCTCAACATGGCTTGGCCGCTAATCATCGCTAATAGTTTTTGGAACATACAGCTAACCATTGATCGTGTATTCCTAGGGCAATATAGTACAGAGGCTTTGGGAGCCGCTATGGCTGTAATGGGAGTGTTTTGGACCCCTATGGCTCTATTGCAGCAGACAGCCGCCTATTTGATGACATTTGTTGCTCAGTATCTGGGTGCAAAGGAGAAAAAAAATATTGGGCCAGCAGTATGGCAGTCGATCTATATTAGCATTGTCGGTGGCTTATTATTTTTGCTGCTGATATTTGCCGCACCAAGCTTTTTTGGTTCGATGGGTCACACAGAAGTGATCACTCAGTTTGAAATTGAATACTTCCAGGCTATTTGTTTTTCAGCTTTACCAACTGCTCTGATAGCAGCTTCATCTGCTTTTTTTTCCGGTTTGGGGGTTACCAGAACAGTGATGTGGATCAACTGTGTAGGGATGATAGCAAATATTATTTTCGACTATTTATTGATTTTTGGAAACCTTGGATTTCCCGCTTTAGGGGTCGAAGGTGCGGGAATAGCGACGGTAATAGCCAGCATTTGTGGAGCTATCTTTTCCTTTGCCTTGGTGTTTAGCAGCAAACATAATCGGTTATATAGTATTTTTTCTGGCTGGAAACCAAACATGGCACTTTTGAAAAGATTTCTGCGTTTCGGCCTTCCCAGCGGTCTCCAATGGTCCTTGGAAGGTCTAGCTTTCACAGTTTTTTTGATTATTATTGGAGCTGCCAAGGGAGGCGATGCAGCGCTAGCTGGCAGTAGTATTGTTGTGACCTTAATGATGCTTTCCATTCTACCGACTCTTGGAATTGCCCAAGCTGTTTCGATCAAGCTAGGGCAGTTTCTTGGCGAGAACAAGCCAGATAGAGCTACTGTGGTCGTTTGGACGGGATTCCAGATTTCTTTGCTGTACATCATTTCAGTGGGATTGACTTTCCTAGCCTTTCCCTCCTTTTATCTTGGCTGGTTCGAAAACCACAGTAATGCTGCAATTTGGCAGCAGGTAGCAACTATGGTGCCTTACTTGTTAATGTATGTGGCATTATTTACCTGCTTTGACAGCATTAATCTGGTTTTTTCTTTCGCGCTCAAAGGTGCTGGCGATACTAAGTTTGTGAGTCTGGTGGCGTTAATGGTCCCCTGGCCCTTGATGGTTCTTCCTACTTGGTTGGTAAAAGATTGGGAAGGAGCTGTTTACTGGTCTTGGGGAGCAGCGAGTATTTTTGGTATCTGCCAAGCGCTCATATTTCTTTGGCGCTTTATGCAAGGTAAATGGCGTTCGATGAGTGTCATTCACTAGTACGATCAACTATTCTCCAAGTAGGTTTGAAAGTTACTAATCTATCAAATTGCACTTTTATAAGTAAAATTTTGTATGATAATTTAGATGAATAATATTATGTAGTATTGAAGTATAACGAATAGCATAGTGACCTGCCTCATCATTTGAAAATACCTTCGATTATAGGTAGCAGTGTATCAGGATTAATTGGTTTAATGAGGCAATATAAATTCGAATCTTCTCCTTTTTCATAACTATCTATAATCTCAGCGTGAGCCGTTACTAATATGACTGGCACTTTCGGGTTTATCTTTCTTATCTCAGAAATGAGCCAATCCCCTTTTCTCAAAGGCATTTCTAGATCTGTAACAATCAAGTCTGCCCCAAATTCTTTATACATTGAGAAAGCTTGCTGTCCATTATTGGCTACCGATGTAAAAAAACACTCTTGTACCGAACTGATCATATCTGAAAGTGATATAGCCAAGTCAGGTTCATCTTCCGCTATTATGGCTCTTTTTACATAACTAGATGCTCCTACAAGCTCACCACTGCTCTTAAAAAGTAATTCTCTATTTTCAGTTTTAATCCAAATTTTATCGGGAAATTCTGTAATAGCAAAGATCATCTCAGAACCAAGGCCAAAATCATATCGCCTTCCCTCGGTGACCTTTTTGGACTTGAAATCATTAACATTGATCGCTTTTGTAGAGGCCCATTAGAAACCGCGAGAATCTAACCATCCTGCCGAAAAAGTAATCATCGCTACCAATGATATTTTCC
>JBNKNM010000266.1:0-6721 GCA_050293845.1 Pseudobacteriovorax sp.
AACTAAGCTCTCATCATATTTTTTAATTAATTTGAGCACTTATCCTATAAATTCCCCAATAATCCGTTTTCCCTTAAGGGGGTCGATGACACCCCCCTTATAGGAACTAGGGAAATGGGGAATTTCTTAGCTATCTAACTGTTCTTAAAGATGAAACAGGCAGGTCCCATTTAGGGAATTTCTTGTAATTTCTGGAGCTTCTTCTTTTATATATGTATATTTATATATATTTTATTATATATTTACTATGTATTCTTAGCTTATATCCTTGGTCGTGGTTTTGGTGCCGTTAGGATTATCGCTAAACTTGTCAATTAGGCAGCAGTTGCATTTGCAACCCTCAAAATATAGGAGATAAGTCATGACTGATCTTGCTACTTGCCTTTGGTTTGACCACAATGAAGCGAGTCAAGCCGCAGAGTTTTATGCCGCTACCTTTCCCGATAGTAGCATCGGGAAAATTAGCAAGGCACCCAGTGACTTTCCTGGGAGCAAAGCTGGTAGTGTATTAACCGTCGAGTTTACCGTGCTGGGACGCAAATTGTAAAGATCACAGTGGATACTCCTGGCAAATTATTCCAAGGCTGCTGCTCGAATTGACAACCAGCTCTGAAGGTAAGCAGTCAAAGCGCGCTTTTGAGGCGATGATGACGATGACTAAGATAGATTAGCTCTCGAAGCCGCCGCTTTTGGCTAATTGTATGGAGATGTCTTTTGATGTTTTTAACAAAAAAGTCGAGAGCCTCTTCCTTTATTATAAGAAGAACCTTTGCCTAATTTATTAGGATGACTAACTAAAGTAGAATTTTCTTGGGTGCTCCACCAATAATCTTGAAATTTAAGGGAAATCAAACGCGATTTATCGGGTTGATTAGGGAATTTTGTTTTTACAGGTGCTGAAAAAGCACTTCTAATTTCATAGGCAATTCCTTTTAATTTGTCGAAATTTACTACCTAACTACGAATATACTCCCCTACATTTGCAGCTATGAAGGCAAAAAGAGTGGTAAAATTTACGAGCAATCATTAAAGAAGAAAAGAGAATTGAACTGAAGGATTTATCTATGGAATAATAAGTCACTAGTGTAATACTCATTCTTATATTCATAGGCCTGGAGAGGTTATGAAAAAACCGCTAAAACTTAAGATTAAAAAGCCTTTGGCGATTGATCCCCTTATCCTTCTTGATATAGCTAAGGCTATTGATCAAAAAAAGAAGAAGACTGAAAAGGTAATCTCGTCCCCAACCCAACTCAAAAATGGAACAATTATGTTCGAGTCAGATAAGTTTATGGATAAAATTGAGTTTGTGCATCTTTCTAAGATAGCAGAAAATGAAATAATCGAATTAATGAATAATAATAAGGTTGTCAAGCATTTACCTCTTCTTACAAGTAAATTCACTGCCAGCCAATGCCAGAGATTTCTCAAGCAAAAACAAGAGTTGTGGGACGAATTTGGTTACGGACCTTGGGCTGTTCTGATAAAAGGCGAATTTGCCGGTTGGGGTGGTCTGCAACCTGAGCAAGGCGAAGTCGATTTCGCGTTGGTTCTTAAACCTAAATTCTGGGGCTGGGGGCTCAAGATCTTTAATCTAGTTAAAAATCAGGCTTTCAATGAAATGGGTCTTGATTCATTTATTGCCTTGCTACCCCCACTTCGCAGAAATTCAAATGCTATTCTTAGAATCGGATTTATAGAAGATGGTCAGCTTAACGTAGAAGGACAACAGTTTGCTAGATATCGTTTTATGAAAAGGTAGGTGACCAAGATACACAATCGGCATCAGTAGTAGGTTTTTGCACACTATACCATATTGTCTCTCCTATGGAAATATCTAGTTGACCTTGAATCTATTTTTTGACAAAAAAGACAGCGAATCTCGTTTGGTAAAAATGTCAAACGAGCCAGTAGAAGATAAAGATGATCGCAATACCAAATAGCATATCCCATTAGAACAACATGTTATCATTTCGCGTAAGTTTTCCACAAAAAAGTGGAGACAATTGTTCATCAGTGGAAAACTCAAAGACTTCCTTGGCTTATACCGATCATAATTGCGGTTCTCAGAAAATGCTTTTCCATCGCTTCTATTTGTCATATTGGAAGCATTCGCTGTGAGCAAATTTGCGCCGAGTGGTTATACAATAAGAACTGCGATATTTGTACTGAAGGAAAATTTTTCCTGAGTGTTTTGATCAGAGGACTGTCTAGAAAGGACCCTAATTACGATGCATTTTATATTCGACAAAAAAGTCGAAGGTAAATTAAGGGCGCGACTAATATTTTAAATATCACAAAAAGTGCGAAACCTGTCTCATTCCGCAAAAAAGTGGAACGAGAGCATTGCGAGTATCTTGGTGTAGCGGCAAATTTTATAAAGCAACCAAAGATTTGGGGCTTTATTACAAAGTAAAATTTTACTGCGTTGCCGGTAAAGACTCTAAAGAAATCAGAGTAGGGTGCCTGATTAATAGGTGAATGAAGTTTCCATAGCTGGTAATTTGACTTTTATCCACAAATATTTGTATATATTTCTTTGACCGCAGAATTCTTTTTTAAAAAAAACTGTTTCTCGATCCATAAAAAGAGGAATGAGATTTAACAGCAACCCAAGGATATTCAAAACTTGATCCAAGCGGAGATCCGGTATAACAAGTATAGGCCATAGATCAATTATTATATTGATTAGTTGGGTGTAAAATTGCTCTGAGTGATTTTAAACTTTATAATTTCGGGGAATAAAAATCCTACTGTCATAGGCATTCCCGATTGTTATTCTAAGGGCACGCATCGAGCGACTATTAATCTGATTGCGTCACTTAATACTGATGAAAATTTTCCTTGAGCATTATCTGCCTGAAAAGTTTAAGGAATCAAATTAAGCTAGAGAACACAAAACGGCTCGTCCCCAGTTTATATTTTCAAGAAACACTAACCTTGCTCAAAACAGCAAAAGTTAGTGATAAACTAAGGGTCTTAGGATAAAACCTATATGGGTCTATGGATATGCAAGGGTTGTCACGTCTAAATTAAAATACAAGTATGACTTATTATCAGCTTCAAGAACAAGAAGCATGTTTGGATTGTTATGGATCTGATCTGGACCCGTCATATCTAGAGACTCAAAGCCGCCATTAGGGTAAGTAGCATCTCCAACCGCAATAGTCGCACTAGGGGAAGTTTCCCCGGCAGCCATGATAGCGGCAGCCTGAGTGAGGTCAATTGTACCGCCATAAGTATCGGCAACAAGAGCTATCGTAACTAGAGAATTACTTAAGCCATCACAGGTTGCCCCTGAATTAGTAGCGGTGACATTGCATTCTAAGAAAAACTTAAAGATCCCCGCTCCATTTGCCGTCATTCCCGTCATTTGGACACCTGAAATTTTAAAGTTTGGCGCATCTTGGCCAGCAACACTTAGACCATGTGAATCTCCTACCACGGTATCAGCAATAGACTCATCTGAACCAGCTACGATTTCCGAAAATGAATAGCCAACACTTTCAGTACCGGCTATAGGGCTTGGCAACTGTGCATCAACGACAACCTTTATCGTTGCACCAGTTACAGTATCAGTCTGATCTATGAAAGTAGCAATATCTCCGGTTGCCCATGTGGTAAATGGATTAGCGGCAGTTGGGATATACGTGATGCCACCGAAAGTGAAATTTTCGAGTTTGACTAGACAATTTTGGTCAAACTTATACACATCGATGTTCGTGTTAGCTTCGGTTATTGAGGCATATGTCAGTCCTGATGAACACTCATCAAGAGACATTGTAAAAGCGGTAGCGGCTGCCAATTTAAATTCATTCGTATTGCCTTGGCTTACTCCGACACCCACTGTAACGAACTCCTGTTCTGAATTAGGGTTGTTGTCGCCACTAGTCGTTGATGGTGATAATAATTTGGGTCCACAAGCAGTGATAGAAATTCCTACGATGAAAAATAGAGACCTTTTTAACATAACATTTGACCCTTTCTATTAGAGTTGAATCAACCATAGATGAAAACTTAATTTGAAGAGCGTACCGTTCCTTTGCTTCACCTTCATGGAGTAGAGCTTATATCGGGCGTTATTATCAAATCTTAGTCAAAAACATAGAGGCATAAAATAGTTTAGTAAATTCAATTATATAGTAATCTATATCTAGTCATTTTTAATTGGACAGATAGATCTTGGCCAAACTAAAGTGAATAGTTAACTTTGAAGCTACTATTATTTAGCCTTACTATATAGACTCACTTATAAAGAAAAAAAATTTTTATCGACTGAATAGGTTGTGACGCTATAAAGCATATCCTAGCAGCAGATGACGACAGTGAAATAAAAAACCGGATTCACGACAACTTTAACCATTACTATATCGTCACACTTGACTCCGATGATGAAGAAGGTTTGTCAATATTAAGGAAGCATTATAAAACCACCTATTTGATCTAATACTATCAGATGTTTTTACGTCTAACTTGATGAATTTAAGTTATCAAACAATCTTAGGAAAGCTGAATCGGATATTCCTATAATAGCAATAACAGGGGATTCTAAACTCCTTGCCTCTGAAAGAGGTAAAGTATTCAACAAAGTAATTACAAAGACCTTTAACTTTTGTGAGTTGCATTACTCTAATGGAAATTATCTTGAATGATGATTCAATGAAATAAAGTATGCTAGTTTAAATCTACATAGAAATATTTTAAATATCTCTACCGACCATCGTCTCTATGCTTAAAAATACAGACTAAAAATCGAAACCAAAAAAACTCTCACTATTCATCCTACTAATTGCGAACAGCACAGAATCTTGGAAGGTATTCCGTGAAAATAGAGGTGATCGTGAACTACAGAATTTCTATTATATTGGTATTGCTATTCAGTTGTGATAACGCGAATATTGAGAGTGTACGCGGAAGTCAGTTGGCAAACAGAAATATTGAAGAAATCGAAAAATACGAACAAATTGGTAACATGAACCAAGAGATTATTATTGAAACTAAGGAAGAGGAGATTTTTGAAAATCTTAATAGTAAAGACGTAATATCAATCCTCATGCCGAAAGCATCCCCAAAGAATGGGTATGTTTATAGATAATTACCAAAATGCCTCAGGTAATTTAGAACGATGTTTAGTAAGAGCTAGCGAATATCATCGATGGAGTGGAAACAAAAATGAGGATATTATAACTGCTTATTTTTATGATAAGACTTTTTTTAAAAAAGAAAAGATTCTCAAGATTTCTATACTGGTTGTTATATTTCCTTAAATAGTTGTTCTAAATACCCGGAGTACAAGGGAGAGTTTATAGATTATAAAATGAAGGTTCACAAAGATATTGACAGATGTTTATCAATAGCAGCTCAGTATCATCGATTGTTCGACAACGATAGCAATAACGAGGTGTATGAATTTTACTACAGAAAAGATAAATTAATTAAGGAAATATCTAGTATCGAACCATATCAAGGATGTTTTGTAAGAATAGGCGAATGTAGAAAGCACTCAGAAAAAATTGGATTCTTTTATGACAATTATCAAAATGTATCATCCGATAAAGAGCGATGTATGGAAAGAACGGATGACTATCAAAAATGGTGTAAAAATGAAATGTCATCTATGATACAAACTAAGTATTATATGAATGGGAAACTGCTTCTCACTGAGCAATAAGAGGATTTGCAAAAAGTAGGAGATTTCTATGGTAGATAAAGTTTGTAGTAATTGTGGATTTGAATTTAGATCTCAAAGTGATTATTTGCAAAACACCAGTCGCTGGCGCGTTTGCGATAACAATCATTTATGGTTTAATTGTAAGTGCCATTCTACCTTATTTATCAAAAATGGGAAGTACGATTGGTATTCACCTGATCTAGCAATCCCCAGTAAGGAAAATAGATCTATCTTTAACCGGCTAAGTATGGGAGATAAACTACCTCATTTACCCAGTGCTATAATGAAAATTCAGCAAGAATTAGATGACGAAAACTCCTGTTCAAGGGTTTTGGCCAAAGTTGCAAAAAATGCTCCTCTTATCGCTTCGTTAATTCTTAAAATGGCAAATAGCCTTAATCCTAGAACAGACTCTGAGATCGTCAGCTTGGAACATGCAATCACATATATTGGAGTTAATACTCTAAAAGAGCTAATTCAATCTGCAGGCATCCAAAGCTTTAGATTTCGATCAATAGCGTTTAATAGCGAGCAATTTTGGCAAGAATCAATGATGCGAGGCGATATTGCTGAAAAGCTTAGATATAATCTTGGCATAGAAGTACCCAAAGACAAAATATATCTCTCAGCAAGTTTGTGTAATATCGGTAAAGCTGCGATAGCTATCTGTTTTCCCGAGGACATCGATAAGATAGAAAATGAAATGCAAGATCCTAAAAAGCTTAGTACCTGGTTAGAAGGAGAAAAACGTAATAGTTCTTTCGATCATAGAATACTCGGAGAGATTGCAGGAGCTTTCTGGGGGTTGCCAGACTATGTTTTGCAATCAGTATTGGAACATCACGATGTTCCATTAGGAAATAATACTAATTATCTAGTTCATGTCGTTAGTTTAGCGAATCAGCTTACGCACTGGATAAATCTAAAACCTCACCTGATCGATAATCAGCAACTAGAAGAATTAAAAGGAATTTTTAAGATTTCTGATAATGATTTGGATGATTTTGTTTTAAAATACAGATCGTCAGATTCTGTAGCAGTTTGAAGGTA
>JBNKNM010000267.1:0-6687 GCA_050293845.1 Pseudobacteriovorax sp.
TTTGAATTCTTGTCGAAATCAATCCCAAACGGTTCTGTTCCATAATTTATGGCATTCCGTCGATATTGAGAAGTTACCCAAGTAGGATTTAACATATTGTTATTACAGGGTCTTTCAGTTACAATCAAGTTCTCTATTTGGGACTATCACGGGATAACTTATGGCGAAATTGAAATCAGCATTGATGAAGAGAGACCAGTACGCTGGCTGGCAAGCTGCATCGATCGCCGCAGAAATCATCGTCTCAACCATAGAAGATGCCCACGGTCCTACGAGTTTTGTCCTTGAAGCTGCTGGTGCATCTGCTTGGGACGATATAGAAATCCAGGTACCCCCCACATCAGAGGCACAGAATGGTAGGATTAACTGGCAGATCAAGCGCCAGACCACAGATATTGACCAGAAAGCTATCAATGAACTGTTGGTTGAAGCCAATAAATTGCTAACATGCACCGATGTAAATCATATATGTCCAGATCGACTCTATTTCGGGTTTAGCTCACTTCAGTCGGTTACTCTTGGAGCTAAAAAGAAACTTCAAGTCGATGCCTTTGTACAACTTTCAGATGCGGCTAGAAGGCAAGGATTCGATCCAGCCAAAGCAAAAACAGAGTCGCCAGGGCCTCAAAAGGCATGGTGGGATCACATCGAAAGTGTGCTAGGCACAACCGATGTCAGCGTTGTCGCGAATCTCTTCCGTCACCTTCACTTTTTTACATTGGGCACAGAAGAGGAAATTCAACGCCAAATTGAATCGAGATTAGAGCGTGTATTTAAAAACCCAAAGGAGGTATGTACTCAACTTCACAGCTACTTAATCAACGCACCCGATGGTCGTATAGTACACAATTTTAACGCGCTCCAAATTGAAGTTGTGCAAAAATTCGGCGAGCAAGTCGACCATGTCCCTTCATGGATTCGATTTAATCGCAAAGAAGCGTACGATCCTTGGAGAGTTTGCGGAACACTAGTTCTGCAGAACCTCGCCAGAAACTCTTGGTTGGACAATTCAAAGCACATTCATGTGAAGGTCAATGCATCACCTAACAATACAGCAACACCTGCCGAACTAGCTATATCGAGACTAATCGCACACCAAGGGGCACTTACTCAAAGTTCTTCGCCACATTCGCAAAAATGGTTTGAGTTTGCTGAAAAACGGGCTGGCGGCACACTTGGCAATGATCAAGCATTTGAAAAGAGCAATCGAGTAACCGATCTTGATTCCTCAGGGCCGGACCCAGAAGGATCAGACTTACTGTCAGAGGAGTTGGGCGAAGTGCTTTCGAACCAAATGAATGAATTAGTTTTCCAACGTGTGTGCAAACAGGTGCCGGTTGCTCTCGATAATCCAAGGAGGCATCTCAGGTATTCAATAGATCAAGATCTCTCAAAAGATATGGCCAAACTATGGAATAGATGGAAAGAGAGCCTTTCTGCTGATGACACACTCAGAAAACAATTTCTACAGTCCACCTTATCGACTTGCAACGAGTGGTCAAGGGAGTTGTTTTGTCGCGATATTCGTGTCGGCGAGCAAAATGTCGACCTGATCGTGCGTGCACTTGTGGCGTCGTTAGCAATCGGGGTTGCTCTTAATTCAAAAGGTGCGGACTTCCGCCCTCATGCAGGCGAAGGCACAGCAAACTTCGTAATCGCAGACTCCTATTGTCACCTCCTTGCCCTTGCGCGGTGCTCTATCAACACGCATGAAGAAGTTGCGGACATCGACGCAGGGCTTTCAGAGTTTCTAAACGATGAAAATGGTTTCACGATTGCAACAGGAACAAAAGTGGGTGCGCAGTATTTGGTATGCAAAGCATATGGGACCAGCCATCCATTTGACATCGATGCTGCAGCAGAAGCGGAATTTATCGCTTCGTATACAAGCACTCCACTAATTACGGCTGAAAACGCATTCTGGGACGCTCTGGAAAAGGGGCTAGAAGAACTCAATATTTTTCTAGGCAACCAACTTAAATACTTAGCTGAAGGTGAACTTAATGGTATAAAGACCATATTCAAGAAAAGTGGAGGCCAGGTCAATTAACACCTCAATCTCAGACCAACTAGAAAAAGAAGTCGGCCACCGTGTTAAGCGTCTTGGTGGTTCTTTGGAATCCCTAGATTACTTAACCACCGAGTCTGTGTTCGAGCTACCAAACTCAGGATTATCTAGACAGCTATTGGCTGAGGATGCACCGGAAGATCGCCCTAAACTACCCGAAGTAAAGTTTGCATTTTCCACGCACCCTCTATCTTACACAATTTTGATAACTCTGCTAAAAATCAATGAAGATGGTAGTCCTCAGACCGAGCCGTCACTATGGTGGCTCGCTCTTGCACGTGCCAAAATATCACCCAATTTACGAAGTGATCTATACATCTTCTACTTAGTCGAATCGAGCGACCGGGCCCCAAAACTGTCGCAATCATGGCTCGAACGCATTGAAAGAGATGACAAATTTTGCCGAAAAATGGTCTTTCAATACGTTCCTGGTAAAGACATGACCGAAGAGATCAATTCATTTTTAGACAGGACTTTCCTGTCGCTCCCCTGGGAATCAACACAAAAAACGAAGGCGGGTGCGCTGGACCCCTTGGAGAATATCGTAAAGGAATTCGCTGAGAAGGCGAATATAGATATAAATTCTGCTAAGGCCTTTATTGAAATCTTGAGTGGTGACTCTATAGATACAAAGTCTCGAGCAGATGCTTTGATCCAAAAATTGGAAGGACCAAATGCCAAATGACCCTTCATACTGTTGGATAAGTAAAATTGAAATCAGCAATTTTAGAGGCTATGGCGGAGACTTTAAACTAGACATCCCCTTTAAAAATGGCGTTGTATTGCTAAGCGGTCCAAATGGCCTTGGAAAAACATCTCTATTCGAAGCCATCGAGTGGACTCTGACATCAAAAATTCGACGTCTAGATACACTCTTATCCAGAAATACTGATCACATCGATGAAATCGTCCGAGATGTCGAGGGAGTCACCGCGGCTTCGGCATCTGTGTCATTTGTAGATTCAAACGATAAGATTACAACCTTTAGACGGACTCAAACCGGGCGCGGAAAGTCTGCGCTAGTTGGAGGTTCGGAGTTAAGTGAAATAATTGGTTTTCTCCGAGCAAGCGAAAGATGGCTGGTCTCTGAAGACAGTCTGTCCAATTATCTCTACCTTACCCACATACACCCTCAATCAGCCAGAATCCGAATAATTTCAAGTAAACCAAAAGAGAGGTATTCTTGGTTTAGCCATCTAGCAGGCACAGAGAAACTGAGCGAATTAGCGGCCACCTTAACCGCGACCAAAAAATCACTTACAGAGGCTGTCCAGTTTAGGCATTCCAGTGTGGAGAAGGCGGAACGGGAGCTAGCTAGATGGAAATCGAACTTAAATTCATTCGAGAAACTGAAGAACCGGGTTAGTTCTTCTGGGGAGCACATTTCTGCTGATGATGCCCTGGTAAAAATCCAATCGCTTCAAAAAAAAATCGCGATCGATGTCGTCGAATGGGATCACTCGAATGAAAATCCAATTGAAACGGTAGTTCTGGATGGATTCAAGACTCTGTTTGAATGGTTCGAAAAATCGATCAAAAAGGTTAACGATAACATCGCGAGAAAAGTTGACTTCGAGCCATCGATTGTCCAATGGAGTACGACTTTTGCGAATTCAGAAGATCTCAAAAGACGGAAAACACATCTTGATAACTCCATCAAGGAATCGACGAATTCTTTGAATAAAGAAACCAATAAATCGAAAGAAATTGAAAAGATTCTAAAGTCGACAGAGCAGGAAACCCTGACAATAAAGAATCGGTACGACTTAATAAAAAGATCTTACGAAGACAAGAAAAAACTGCCAGAAGTACATAACAGTCTACAAGAAGCAAAATCCAACGAACCTGAGATAAAGAAAAAATTAGAAGCTATCGAAAAAGAAATCAGCGCACTTGTAAAATCGCAGGAGATACGTAACGACCTGACAACTAGGCTGAAATCTCGGAAATTTGAAATTGAATCTCTGGGTATTGCAAATGATTCACACGAAAAAATATCTAACGCATACAATGAGCTGAGGCGATTGAATTCTAAAGTTCTAGAACGAGCAAAGGAATTGACTGCACTAGATTCTCAAATCAGCGCCGCAAAAGAAAAACTGCGTTCTAACGAAGATGTGATAAATAAGACGCAGCAAAACATAAGCTCCCATACGGCTAAAATCGGTGCAATTGAGGAAGCCGTCGCTGTGATCGCGTCTCATATCGAACCGACTGATGTTGAGTGCCCAGTCTGCAAGACAGAACACGAAACAGGCAAGCTGCAATTACTAGCAAGCAAGTCAACAGAATCTATCAGTCCAGCAGTAAGGGGACTTCAGATCGAGCTATCAAGTCTACGCAAATTGAAGGTCACATTTAAAGATGCCATTTCTAATCTTGAAAAGCGTAAAAACGAAATTATCGCAGAAACACAAAGCCTTAAGGCTTTACAAAAAAATTTGGAATCTCAAGTTGAAAAACTATCAGAACAAGAAGTGTTCCATACTCATAAATTCGAAGATGTCCCAGGAGCTATTGCCAAACAGTTAGAGATTGCCAATAAAGACTTGATTGAAATCGAGGCTAAGTCCAAACAGATCCCAAGCCCAACTGACCTCTCGGAACAATTAAAATTACAAAGATCCAAGAAAAGTTGGGTAGAGTCCGAATTGAAGAATTCCCAATTGCGAACACTTAAATTTTCTAGACAAGTCGATGAGTTAACGGAGTCAGCGAGGAGGTTAGAAAAATTCAGTCTAAAACAAGACATAGAAAGTGAAATTTCAAAATTAATGGCTGAAATTTCACAGGCGGATGACAAGCAATCTCGAGCGGAAAAGCAAATGTCCGATGTACAGCTTTCCATTGAAAAAATACAAGGGAAAATATCACACCTCAAAAAGCAAACAAACGAAGTTACCTCTGAACTTGAGTCAGCTGATGCAAAGCTAGATCAGCTTAGAAAATTTTGGATTAGCCTAAAATTTTCGGGAGATCCTTCTCCGTCTCTGCTTGAAAAGAGTTTAATCGAATCGAGACAATCACTTACAACATTAAATAATATGAATGATGATGTCAAAGATCTGTCCGACAAATTTTCAAATTGGATAAACTCACAAGAGCTTATCGAGACTGAAGCGAACCTTAAGGAAGAAGCGGGAGACAAGTCCTTTACAGAATACAGTAAATTTCTTACAGAAAATGTTGACGCAGAGTCCAGAGCTTACGAATCAGCAAAAACTATAAGAGAAAATGCTGATCATCTCACCAATATTGTTAAGTCTGAAACGACCCGGTTCAACCTAGATATGCTTGGTCCCGTTCAGGAGACCTTCAGAAGGTATTTGCGTCCATTGATCCAAGATCCAAGATTTCATGAAGTCACATTGGATTCTGTCCCGTCTGCCAAAGCTGGAAACATGGATTTTAGGCTTCCACAATCTGCTGGAAGCGAGAAGGGCTCCAGGGCGGAACTACTGTTGAGCGAAGGTCAGGTCTCTGAAATGTCTTTAGCCACACTATTTGCTGCCAGTTCGTCCTACAAATGGTCAAACTGGAATGCGCTTCTTCTCGACGATCCAACACAGTATAACGATTTGATTCATGCTACCGCCTTCTTCGAAATAATTCGAAATCTTGCTAGGTGCCAAAATTATCAAGTGTTCTTGTCAACTCATGACTCTCAGCAAGCTACTTTTTTTAAGCGAAAACTGAGTGGTATGAAGGTCCCATTTATCGAATGCAGATTCTTATCTACTACGAAGGACGGTATCGACTACACCGTCCAACGGTCAAGTTAGAACGGAGTTTAAACTTGCCAGAAATAGAATTCGACAGAGAAACAAAGAAGGTGTTCCGCAAAGTTGTTTGGAATATGTCCACCATATTGGCAATTCTATTTATTTCCTCTCAGCACGTCTCATCATTCACATCAATACTCCTTTTAATCTAATCGATGCTTATCCATTTTCACAGTTAATAAGAAATTTGTAGAACGGGGCTTTTAGAGTGATCTAGCTGCCTCTTATTATACTTTTGAGTGGTGACAGGATTCTTGTGCCCCATGACTCGCTGTACATCCTGAAGTGGAATCTTCTTATTATCGAGTAGATGACTCGCAAATGTTGTCCGCATCGAGTGGGTAGAGTAACGCCTAAAATCTTCTTTTTTTATCCCCGCTTTTGCAAAACTGCTATGAAATATATAGGAAATCCCCTCGGGCGTCATAGGGCGGTTAACCTTGGTTTTAAGGGAAGGGAACAGGACATGGTTTGGATCATCTAGATCAAAACCAAGCTCTTTAAGTCGTTTAAAATGCCCATCTAGGCATTCGATGATAAAAGGATGCATCACTATTTCATGGATATCGCCACCTTTTATTTTTGTTCTGAAAATTTTAACTCCGTTGACTGTCCCAATATTACTGACATTCGGCAGCTCAATTGTAAAAATGGTCTTTTAAGAAATAACCAAATCATAGATAATGACTAAAACTAGGAAAATCACCCAGTTCTAGTGAGGTCACCCGTGAAGATTCCGACTTCAGAGATGAAGTTACTCAGTCATCTTGGGATTCTTGTTGCTATCTTCAAGCAATATCAAATCATAGAAAAAATAGACCGGTTGTTGCCTAAGCG
>JBNKNM010000268.1:0-6678 GCA_050293845.1 Pseudobacteriovorax sp.
TCAAAATAAATTAGGTGACTACAGAGATCTAACGGATTAATGGGAAGTATTTCATCTATTTTTTCTTGCTCACTCTCCGAGATTTCCTCACCTAGGGATATTTCTAATGGCACTCCTTTTTTAATAGATGAAGAAACTTTGGCGTAAAGAGATCTGATTTTTTTATCTAGCCTACCAGTGCTTTGTAACTCGCCAAGTCCTTTTAAGAGGGGGACGCTTTCTTCTATTTGTTTGTTACGAACATTAGCTAATGCTAGATTGTATATCAGTACTTTCTTATTGTCGACTTCATCATCAGGTAAAATGGCAATAGCTTTTTGATACAGCTCGATCGCTTTAGAGTATTTTTTAGAATGAATAAGGGATATAGCATAATTATTTATCGAAGCAATTAACATAGTGAAGTTGTCAAGCTCTTTTGCTGACTGCTTTTGCATCTTTGTGTCATTGCCCTTCAAAATTTTCTTGCATAAAGCAACTTTAACGAGAACTGAATCTTTATCTAGTTTTACTGCTTTATCTAGCAACTCATTTGACTTATCTTCGTCGTCCAACTGCTCTTCAGCATCTGACATAAAAAGCAGTCGCTCAATATTATCAGGGGAATTTTTAGAAGCTCTTCCAAAACATGCTAATGCTTCCTTATACTGGTTCATCTTTAAATATGTCTTTCCTAAAAGATGAAGAGTTAGAGTATCTGAAGGATATACTTTTAAAAATTCTAAACATTTTTCAACGCAAATTTGATGATTTTTCTTTGCGAATTCGATAAACGCTGACATTCTCAAACGAAACAACTCAGGAATCTTTTTATTATTTTCTACATCCCTTAGCAGTTTTTCCGACTCATTGATACGACCCATTTTTGATAGACGTATGATCCGAGATTCATAGCTTCCCTGCTCAGATGGCTTTCGGTTTTGTTGTAGCAAAAAAGCTAGTCTTTTAAGAAAGTCTGATCTTGAAAAAGGCTTAGTTAAAATAAAATCAACACCAAATTCCTTTAACAACTCTCCATCATTCGTTTTAACTTTATAGCTCGTAATTAAAATAGGAGTTTGGTACCAACCTAGATTGCGAATTCTTTGAATTAAAATGGCACCGAAAACACCGGGAACATTCCATTCACTTACAATCAGACTAGGCTCTTGCATTGACTCCAAAACAGGATAGGCTTCATCACCTGACGAAAAGCACTGTATTTCCTTTACTCCAACAGATTCCAAAATTTCTCTGACATTGCCGGAAACATCAGTATCGGGGTCTATAACGACAACAGATTTAAGATTAAAAATATTAGATACTGTATTCTGATGGCTGTCTTTTGTTAGGTCAATGTTATTTTGACTACATAAACTTGCGATTGTATCTTTTTGAGAGTTATCAATTAATAAAACCTGCCGCATAATAGGCTTAGCCTGATCAACATCACCCGATTGAATCAAGGTATTTGCCAAATTAAGCAGTTGTTTGGTTGTTCCAGGGTAGTAATGTAAGAGATTTCGCTCATATGCTATCAAATTTTGAAATTGACGGCTTTGCCAGCTATAAATACGAATATATGCAGCAGAAATCATAACATGATCGTATCCATTTTCTTCACAAATGGATTTCATCCCTTCAAACTCTTGCCTCAAGTCATTATAAATTGTTTTATGATTTATCCAGTTTAATAAGCCCAATTGAAATGCCATAGATAAAAGAGCCAGTTCTGTATCGGCTTCAAGCATGAGCGTTGTTCTGATCTTGCGAAGCATTGGTTCTTTAATAATCAAGCGAAGAAAATGAATGACATTGTATTCTTCATGTAGTAGAGGTGGAATGATTAGCCACTCGATATTCCCAACTTCTAATGATCGAACGGCTTCCTTAACTGTACCAACGGAGATTATATTCTTAAATTCAAAAGACTTGAGCACTTGACCCATCATCGATCGTATAGATGAAACTGGTTCAAGGAGTAGAATCACAGTATTTTTTTTATTCATCATTATAAAGATAGCCTAAAGACTGATCGATGGATTGATTGATCGCAACACCCATACAAATCCTATTGCTTTCGCATATACAATAACTATAGCATTATAATAAGCTCTTCACCATAGTTAGCAAGGCTAGTTTCATGAAAGAAACTACATGTTTTTTCTAGCACACCATTCATCCCAATATTTTTCACCAGTTTACTTACCTAGCCCTTGAGTTCAATGAATCGAGATTCAGTTAAGTGGGAAGTAGTAATATATCGCAATATAATTTATGAAAAAAAAGAGTTTAGTGTAAAAAATAGAACAGGCTCCTTAATTTAAGGAGCCTGTCCACAGCCTAACAATTAATATAGGATCAACTGTAGTAATTTACTATTGAACACCCAGTAACTCACTACAGAAATGTGTAATAGCATCTGCATCACCCACAGTGGGGCATTCGGTGATATTGTTCCCACTAAAATCTATACGGTCATTTATTACATTACCTAACTCATCCTTTAGGTCATTACCAAGTTCATCTTTTCTAACATCAAGAGTGTTAATCCCTACAAGGGGGGCAACAGAAGTAAGTGCATTGTTAGCCGCAAAAAAAGTATTCAAACTAGTAAGGTTTGCTACTTCAGCAGGAATGGCAATAACATTCGCATCATTGACAAACAGAATTTCAAGGCCCACAGGAACAGGTAAGACACCTAAATCTATACCTGGATTCCCTGAAATATTCAAACCAAACAAGCTTGTAAAACCAGATATATCTGTTAATGTTTGCAAGCCAACGTCAATCAATTGTAGAGTCGCAAGATTTTCAGATGGCAGAGATATTATATTAATATTAGTCATATCCAATGATTGCTCGGTATGGATAATAAGATCTACCAATGATGTAAGGTTCACCCATTCAGCAGGAATTGTCGTTATACCAGGATTATTGACATCTCCATCAATACCAGTACCGCCAATGACCAATTGAATCAGCTTCGACAAATTCCCTATAGGCAAAACATTAGCAATAGTATTGTTTGAAAGCACAAGGAACAATAGTTCGCTGGCACTGGTAATATTATCAATATTAGTCAATTTATCATCTCTCACATCCAAAGCTTCAAGGCTAGTTAACCCCGCTGGAATACTGGTAATCCCAGAATTTCTTAGGATCAATGCTTTAAGGCTAGGGTTTCCCGCCATACTACTAAAATCTGCAGCAGCCGTATCTATCATCCGCAACTGAATCAAAGATGACATGTCGGTCAAGTTGCTTATATCAGTAAGATTAGTTTCTCCAAAAATATCCAAACTCTGTAGAAGGTCAAGATCTTTCCAGGTTTCTGGAATTGCTGTAATACCGTTTTCTTGCAGAATCAGAAAGCCCAAACTAGTATTTTTACCGATGGGAGCAAAATCAGTTACCTGAGTACTTATTAGCTCTAAAGCGACCAAGGAAGGTATCAAAGATAGGTTACTAATATCTTTTAGTGACGATGACTGAAGACTTAGCTCATTAAGATTCTTAAGTTGTTCCCAAGATTCAGGAATGGACTCTAAACCAGACTCAATAACTTCCATATAATTAAGGTTAGATAAATAACTAATAGACTCCCAATCGAAAGCCCCAGTTGTAAAAATACCGATCGATTCCAGATTTCCAAAGAAGCGCATGATAGAAAGATCGGCAAAGCCATCATCACCCAATTCTTTAAATAGTTCATTAATTGCTTTAAATTCTTCATCAACTGTTTGCAATTCTTCCAAGCCTATTAAGGTAACAAACTTAGGATCCTGACCAAAAGCACTGACAGAATTGTAATAATCATATGTTTGTTGGCAACTGTATTCAGCTCCAGAACGATAGCTTAATTCTTTTCTAAAATAATTAGCAATCATATATTCAGCATTAGTATCATCTTCACAAATGGCAACAAACTCAGCTTCCGGTGTTAGCTCACTAGAATCTTGCTCTTCAACAGCAGGAGCCTCTCCTCCTCCATCCGAACCTTTTTTTCCTTTACAAGCTGTAAACCCCGTAACAATTGATATAATAAAAATTATGCGGATGAATACCATCTATATCCCCTATATTAAAGATACTGTGTTAAGCTGGTGCCTTTTCAGGAGGGTTGAATCATTCCATGCAACTTAAGCTTTTTTATTTAGTTACTATTTGCAACTTTAATGCCGACTTACGCCTTAACAATTTTAGATAATTACAAACTTTTAGTATGTCTAGAGAATTTACAGCGTTTGCCATTAAACTTGTGAAAAGAAAGATTCATTTTCCCTAAAGTAAGAAACTTCGAAAATCTTTTATTTTTTTGTCTGTTTTTATCCTGCAAAAAATCAAACAATTCTGATAGTTAAAAAATAAACTCAACTTTGTTGGTGTAGTAACGATAGGAAAGGGACCGTACACACACTTCAATTGTAAACACGCTTTTATTAAATTCTGAAAAGCGATCTTGAGGAGTTTAAAATATGAGTATTTTTAAGAAAAAAACAGTAGAGCAAGATCGCTCACAATTTGAATTTGAAGATTCATTTGCAAAATCTGAGCATTCTGTAAACTCAAATACACCAGTTCCACCAATGCAACAAAGGCAACCCATGCAAGGACAACCACCTTCACCTGCAGCAGCTCAGGCATCAAGAACCAAGAGAAGAATCAGTTACTCCATTGAAGATGCCATATTACTCATGCGTGAGCTACCATCTGATCAGCGAGATATGGTCGTATCCATTGTGCAAAAGACACTCTCCTCTGCTAATATCAGTGTCGCTGACATTTTGGATGATGCTGCAAGAAAATTGAACCGTCTTGGAACTAGAAAATCGCAATTAAACAAGGAAATCGCTGAACTCGAAGCCGGCATTAAAGAGAGACAGTCCGAAATCGAAAAGATTACAATTGATTCTGAAGAAACAGAGACGGTAAAAGTTAGTTTCGAAGCCGCAAGTGGAATCCCATTAGATCAAACTGATCAGCATGAACCTTCCCATGCTCGACGAGATAGTAATTCCACTGGCCCGGGATCACCTCAAAATATTAACAGTCAGGTTCAAACTCAACCGCCTGGCATTCCCTCAAATAATGCAAGCTAACCTTAATAAAGGTTAAACATATTAAAATCAAGATAGACTCCTTGTTCTTCTACGGAACAAGGTTTTTTTCATAACAGTAAAATATTTTTTTAAACAGTTTGCCATGGGTGCTTTTAATCCAACAACTACGATAGCCTTCCAGATAAGTAAACCCCTTACACTCTTTTGTCTGTTGGCAAGCTAACTGACATAATGCAGCATTTGCTTTATCCAATTGGCGCAAATCCTTGCCAGAAAAATCATAATCAATCTGGATCACTCCTTCTCTTAGGGCCGATTTTAGAACCAACGTAACCTTTCGCTTAACTTTTGATTTTAAAAAACACTGATTCCAGCCAGAGATAAAAACAGCTCCCAGGCAGTTCGAATTTGCAATGCAGGTTGCCTGACAACTTTCCATGGTAGTAGATTTCAAAGATTGCATATTTTTACCTAAGAGATCACAATTCTCTTCCATGGCTGCCAGTGAGCTGGGAAGTAAGTAGTATACTATAAAAAAGTGTACGAATTTTCTATAATTACGATTTTTCAACTAAAACTCTCCTTTCTTGTACCGAGCAGATCACCTTAAATCCTTTAGGGATCAGGTCATGGAACATCATTGGATAGCGCAACGCAAACAGCTTGAATCATCCAGGAAATCCCATCTCCATGGAAAGATTAACTATTCTCTATTCGCCAAAATTTCACTATGGCTGTTGAAAATGGTTTTTCGCATCAAGTCATTAAAACAAACTTGCCAGGAACTCGCTGGCCGGTTGAAAGTAAACTCCCATGAGTTATATTTCCCTGAATTACCCCACATTTTTGATGGGTTTAAGATATTACATATGACTGACTTTCACCTCGACCTTAATCCTTACTTAGCTACTACTATTAGGGATAAAATACAAAAACTTAACTATGATATCGTCTTACTTACCGGGGACTATCAAGATTCTTACCAACTAGACAGTCAAAAAATTATGCCTTATCTCAAGACTATTATGGCAAGTATTAAACCCCACACCCCCATTTACGCCACCCTAGGCAATCATGATAATACAGGTACCGTTAAAACTTTGAGGCAGCTTGGTGTAAAAGTTTTGATTAACCAATCCATAAAAATATTAAAAGGAATGGAATCGATTACTTTAGTGGGTCTGGACGATATTCACTCTTTTTTTACACCCTCTTCCCTGACTACCTTGTCTCACATAAATCCCAGCCATTTCAGTATTCTAGCGGTTCATTCCCCAGAAATATTTGCTCAAGCTTCAGAGTCAAACGTTAACCTTTACCTATGTGGTCATACCCATGGAGGCCAGATCTGTCTGCCCAATGGTACCCCTTTAATAACCCATGCAAAATCCCCCATCCATATGGCAAAGGGTCATTGGGAATTTCAAGGCATGAAGGGGTATACCAATGCGGGAGTTGGTACTAGTGGAATCCCCCTGCGTGTATTTTGTCCCGGAGAACTGGTTCTATTAACTCTAAAGCATCAGAAGTTGACCTAAGATTTTAATTTTTATGATATTACAAGGTCTTATATATCGAATCCAAAGCCTAATTGAGCAAAAGTAGACTGCGAAGACAGATTATATGATGCATATAG
>JBNKNM010000269.1:0-6657 GCA_050293845.1 Pseudobacteriovorax sp.
AGTATCTCGGGCTGGTCCGGATTCTGAGCAAGAGACTCCATCCAAACCTCCATAGCTAAATCTTTGCTGCCTATTTTATATAGTAATGAACCCTTCATAGTCTTTATGCGGTAATAATCAGGATCGAGATCTTCTGCCTGAGCTACTAATTCCCAGGTTTTTGCAATTTCACCGTTGAAAAAAGTCTGATTGGCTTCATGCATAATACGCCGGGCTTCGATTTTATCCCCTAGAGTAATTACTTTCTTCGGTTCCTCTGGCAAAGCCTTAGGCCGAGATATTCTGATTTGAAAATTGCCATGATCAGATAAGAGTTTGGGAGTAATAAACTTAGTGATCTCTCCTTCTTCTTCTAACACGACCGCATTGTTATTAAAATAGGCTTCAAGTACTTTATTGTTATGATTAGGTTGAGCGTTGATATTAGAATTGTATAAAAAAGTAATATTTATTATAATAAAGCTTTTGATAATGTTTAATTTCATAATTTCTACCCTAGATTAATTCGACGCCGAAAACTAAACTAACCATGATAGGAAGCGGTTCATTGTTTTTTAGAACTGATTTACCATCTGGATTTTCTATGGGAGAGTCATCATCGGGTGTAGATACAAATTGATGTACTTTAGCATTGAGTCCCAAGCTGTAAATACCCATTACGGTTTTAACACCCAAGGTTTCATGGAACAATTGGCTACCATTGAAATCAGTGACTCCGATTTCTCCATGGTAGTAGAGTCTGACAAAATTCCAGTATTGATTAAACATTTCGTTATGATTAACCTGAGCAAATGTACCTAAGCTGGCAACTTGCGGAACACCAGGCAATTCTTCAAAGAATGATGTGCTCAGACCAATACTGCCGAAACCTGTCAACCGCTGGCCTATAGAGATCCGGCCACCTTTGGTGGAAGGAAGGTCTCCCTGGTAAGCACCAACTTCTGCACTGATGTTCAGCATCCACTGGGATTCTTCGTGAGCTTTGTAAGGGGTTCTATACTCAGCGGACCAATCTACTAGCTTATTTTTGTCAACGACGTTCATCTGCATTAGCAGTTGGTCGCCCGTGTAAGCAAGGTTGATATCTGTATACTTATTAATCTTTAACTTGTTCAATACATCTTTTAGCTGCTTGTCATCGGTAATTCCTTTGCGGATAAATATTTCATCGCCTTCGGCCACAGCTTGTAATGAGAGACATTCTAAGCAACGAATGAACTTGACAGGTGTGTCAGTGTTATGATGTCCTAAATATTCCAGCTTTTTGACTAAATAATGCTGGATGGATGCGGGAAGCTCTTCGCTTTGAGTATAATTAACAATAGCTGTTTTCTTTGTGTGTTTTGATACTTCCGATAAATCATTTTCTAAATAGTGAGTTAACTGATCAACAGCCTGATAGAGAACTTTGCTCGAAACATCACTTCTATCGATAGCTAGTGCTGGCGAGCATAGTAAAAAACCTAGAAATACGCATGAAAAAAATCTTGTCTTCATAATTATTCTCTAATTCCCTATTTTAAAATATACAAAAACCTTGGTCTTAAACTGAGCTAAATTAAATTGAGCTAAATATCAATTTTTGCTTATTACTAGCGAAGTTTGGTTCACTTGCTGTTATACCTTTAAACTTGACAAAAACAAACAAAACATACATTTTTCGTTCATATATTTTTCAGCCAATCCATGTGGAGATTAGTAGTGCAGCTTAGTTTTCTAGCTAACACAAAAAGCCTTTTAATTTATAACTCCATTTTTATGCTAATTTGTATGGGGTGTAATGAAGATGAAAAAACCCCCATCTCAATTCAACCAGAATACACGATTAGTTATCCTGGAACTGGTGTCAATTTACACGGAGAATCTAATTTTTTAGCCATTGCATCTGAAGATAATGGAGTTATTCTTTTAGATACCACTATTGCCCATCGTCCCATCCAATTAGGTCAGATATCATTGCCATCGGCTTATCGTGTATTTGTTCAGGGTAACCATGTCTTTGTCTTCGATCGTCAACTTGGTGTAAACAGAATTCTCTTAGAAAATTTTGAAAACCTTTCCTTGCAATTGGCTCTGAATAAATATGAGCTACAGGGTATCATCAACGATATTATGTGGTATCAAGATTCCTTTCTATTTAGTAGTGAAACGACTGGTGTTTCCCACTATTTGGTAGATGATATTAGGCTTGTGGGTGGCCCCCTCGCTGTAAATGGGCCCGTTGAAAATAATGCTAAGTTCCTTTCCGTTGTAAATAATCACTTAGTTTCTGCTACTCAAAGTGGAGAGCTAACGATCTTTTCCCAAGAAGGTCAGGAAATCATTGGCATCAAGAATTGGTTAGCCACCTCCATAAGAGTTTCTGATATGACTTGTCACAAAAACTATTGCTATCTAACTGACTTAGATAAAGGTTTAGCAATAATAAAATGGGAAGACCTTGACAATCCTCAATTGCTCAAGGTTGTAGAGAATGATCTGGCGCTTCAGTATACTTTTATAGATGGAAATTACCTTTATGTGAGTTATCTTAAAAACAGAACTAGTCAAGGCTTTTTAGTTTATGATCTTGGAGATCAGGAAAACCCATCACTTAAAACAAATATCCCCACAGCATCTCCTGTCCAGGGGATGGTATTTAAGGAAGATGTTGTCTATATACTATTGGCTGATGAGGAATTGACCGTATTTTTAAAGGACCATGTACAATGAATCAATCGCTGAGCTTTATAAGTTTCCTTTTCATACTAATCAGCGCTTGGCTAGGTGATATGGTAATGGCTGCTGTGCAACCACACACAACTGTTGCAAAGGACCAGAATTTTAAAGATGTCACCATCGAATCATCCCGTGTGATCTCATGTGTCATCCTATTTCCCCTTGATAGTGTGAAGTTTTCTGAGACTCAAGTTGTCGACTGTATTAACTTAGCCAAAATCGATAATATAAGTTACATCCACGTCATAGCCACGGCAACAGCTTCGGGTACCGGGAACCATAACCTGTATCTTTCAACTCGCCGGGCGGGAGCAATTGAAGCTTTTATTAATAATCGCTATCCCCAAGTAAAAGTTCATGCCTTTGGTGGAGGAGAAAATCCAAAATTTGGCAAAGTAGCGCGGATATTTATCGTCGAGAGTCAAATGAAGCCGCAAGAGTTAAAACCTGGAGTGCAGATAGCTAGCGTAGGCCCCCCAGAAGTCATAGAGCGCATCAAAACTAAGTACGTGAAGCAGATCGCGTATCAAGAAAAACCAAAACTCGGGTGGCACAGCACGACCACGATGGGGCTAGCGGAGACAGGTTTAGGTGATGAGCGCTACCGATATGTAGGACTTAGAGTCGATAAAGAGCTTAAAATTCCTCGTTTCGGTCTTGTTTTTCTAGGGCTAGAGCATAAGATTCTACAATCGAATGATGCAATCGACGTTCGATCAACGTCCTTTTTTGCGGCTAAGTCTTGGCAAATTTATCGCATGTTTGAGCGGAATATATTTTTCTCGCAATCCTTAGAACTTGGACAAATAATGGCAAATTCACGAGATTTTGAGTGGGGAAGCAGTTCGCGTATTAGCTTGTCCGACGAATATTATAAAGTATTCGGGATGATTACAAAATCAAACTATATAACAGCATTGGGTATTGGATTAGGTATTACGATCTAATATCTAGCAAGACTTGAGTTATTTGGGGAGGTAAGGCAATATATGAAATCACCTTTAATAGTAATTTTGCTATTAACTACAGGTTTTATGGGTGTGTCCTGTTCGGAGCGTGTAACAACGATTAAACCTCTCGATGTTTCTAAGGCAGCTTCAGGAAAAAGCTGCCAGAATTGCGATATGAGACCAGGGAAAGACAAATTTAATTTAAAGGGGCAAGATCTTAGCTCTTTAGATTTCTCAGGTACTAATTTTTCAGGACTCGACTTATCAGGGGTGAATTTTTCAGGGGCTAACCTTTCTCAGGCAAAGTTTACTGGAGCCAATTTAACCGGAGTTAATTTTGCTACAGCCAATGCTTCTGAAGCCGACTTTACTCTAGCGAATTTGTCAAAGGCTACATTGACGAATACCAATTTAAATTTTGCTATTTTGGACAATGCAAACCTAGAAGAGGCTCAATTCGAATCGACATTCTTCAATAGTGCCAGAGCTCGAGAGGCCTCCTTCAAACACGCGAACTTTAACCGTGTTGTGGCACGGCGTACTGACTTTAGTAATGCAAATTTTTCAGCAGCGTTCTTAAAGGATTCACAATGGGAAGAAAGTGAATTTTATCAAGGTACTTTTAATGAGGTACAAATACAAGATTGTCAGATGACAGGCGTAAATTTAGAACAAGCAAACTTTGATTCAGCGGTGTTGAGAAATATCACCCTTAATTTTGCCAGAGGTCGAGAGGCTAATTTTACAAATTTAGAACTTGATCACGTGGATTTCTCTGAGGGGCGGTTTGATGATACAGATTTCCGTTTCAGTAAGTTAGATCATGTAATTTTTGCCGAAACTGATATATCCCGTTCCCAATTTGAGAAAGCTATCATTAAAGATTCTATTTTTACGAATACAACAGCTATTCGGGCCAGTTTTGAAGGCAGCTCTATTAGTAGTTCTGACCTACGCTTTGCTGATTTATCTGCCTCAGATCTGACCGCAGCAACTATCGAAGACAGCAATATGGACTTTACCATACTTATTTCTAGCAATCTAAGCAATGCTACTGTAATGAGCAATACTTCCATGGTACAAGCCGACTTGTCTTCAATAACTGCAATCGAGACTACTCTAGCAGGAGTAAACTTAACTAAAGCTAATCTCAACGCAGGTGATTTTACAGCTGCAAACTTTTTAGATGCACAGTTAGATACTTCTTCAGCACGGAAGACCGTTTTCAGGTCATCCAATTTTCAAAATGTCTCCATTAAAGAGTCTGACCTATACAAGGTTAGTTTTAGTTCTGCAAATATTCATGGCAGCAATTTTGAACGTTCTTCGCTCCAAGGAGCCGATTTTTCACAGGCCACCAATGAACTGTCAGACCCCGAGAGCCCTACAAATACTTCCAGCGGAGTGACTTTTATTTCAGCCAATCTTTCTGATGCTAGTTTTGATGAAGCTTCTATGCGAAACTCCAATTTTGTAAAAGCAATCATGAAACGCACGGCGATGCGACGAACGGATGTCAAACTTAGTAATTTTCAGCAGGCAGATTTAACGCAGATCGTAGCTTTTGAAGCGGATTTTCGTCAGGCCAATCTAGGTTCAGCCATAGGGCCAAAAGGAGACTATCGATACTCAGACCTCACCGAAGTCATTGCTAGTCGGGTTGACCTAACTGGTTCGAACCTTATGAATGCGAATCTTATGGATGCGCAATTTGATGAGGCCATCCTAGAAGAAACCAACTTTAATCGAGCGAATATGGAAAGAATTAATCTCATTCGAGCAGTCCTTGCTGATGCATCCATAAAAAGAGCGCTTTTTATGTGTGCAAGGCTAGATGGCTCAGACATTATTGGATCAGACTTTGATGCTACAGACCTCAGCGATACAAATTTTGTTTTTGTGAACAGGGGACCCAAACCATGGGGAGCAAAGAATCTTCCTGATGAAGTGGTTGAAGACAAGGAATTCGACTGGGATACAACGTGTAATTTAGATTAAGTGCCTAAGGGAGAGTATCGATGAGAATTTTATTTATTTTCTCAATAGCCAGTCTCTTGCACCTTTATGGTTGCGGAGCTGATTTAAATAATAGGCTTCCCCGTGACAGGGACGTGGATCATCTCAATGGTCGACTTGATGACGTTGAGAAGGACATTGCTGTTGTGACCGAAAAAGAAAAAAGCAACGCAGAGGGAGCTATGCTCACCAGAGAATCAATCAATGCGAATAATACATACTTAGGTCTGCTCTATGAAAATATCAACAGCACACGCCCGCAGGACCTCCCAGAATGGCAGGAAATGTATCATACTTTAACTGATGAAAACTCTATGAGGGATCCTGAGTATAGGCTAGGAGTTCAGAATCTGCAAACTAACTTTTTCCGGTTGCATTTAAGCATAGATGAAAATCGCTACAGTATTACGGCTAATGAAGAGAGGCTCCATGAACAGGAAAATATCGATAGCAATCATACTAACAAACTTTCCGTGATCATGGAACGGTTGACTACTATTGACAACAACATTAGCCAATTGAATAGGGTCGTTGATGAGAAACATCGGTCTGTGAATGAAGTTCTTAGTAATTATGAAGGACGTATAGCAACCGTCGAAAATCGTATGCGGACGGTAGAAATTGATCTCGATTCATTCAGGAGTGATTTTGTAGAGTACAAGCAGAGGGTGGCAAATATTGAAAACCTACTCAGGCGTTATGAGCTTGCTGTCATGTATGGAGACATCCGCAACCTTAAGAAGACAGCAACAAATCATGAGGAACGACTCATTGATTTGTTGGGGCAAGTACAAAATAATAGCAGAGATATTTCTACCAATAGAACTAACCTCAATGATACCGATACGGAACTGTCATTAGCTACTTCCGGTATCGGCCAATTAAAAGTGAGTCTTGAAGAGCTTGCGGAGCGTTTAGATAGCTGTGCCTGTTTTCGAGTAGGGCTATGAGAATTCTATTTTTTATGGGGGTG
>JBNKNM010000270.1:0-6582 GCA_050293845.1 Pseudobacteriovorax sp.
TTTCGGGAAGTTTAAGAAATTGGAAGCCGCTTCTGCAAAGGCTTAAAACCCAAAAAAATTATCTGGATTACTATAGTAACAAAGCCTTGCGATCAATTTAAGCGTTTCATTTCCCCTTTTTTATCTTCGGTGACTAGCAAGCTTAATGGGCTCTTTCCCTGGAAGCATCGAAAATAAGTGCCTGCTTTTTTGTCCCTATGGGAACTTCATGCCACCAGGTTTCAAGTTTATAATCCCTATTAATCGCAACAATTTGTCCTAGCTTTGGTGCAATTAAGTCAAAGCCCACTGTTTTTGAAAAAGTGAATAGCTGGTCTATGGGATCGTACCAAGTATGAAAAGCTAGGCGAAACATCCCCCAATGAACAGGAAAATATCTTTCTGCCTTAAGGTCCTTAAAAGCGTTAACAGCTTCCTCTGGAAGCATGTGAACCTCTCGCCAGCGTTTGTCGTATTGCCCACTTTCAAGAAATGCCACTTCAAAAGGCCCAAGCCTATCACCGATTTCCTTAAAGTGAACATCATATCCCGAGTCACCACTAAAATAAATGTTGTGATTTTTTGATTTGATTACCCAAGAAGCCCAGAGAGTGCTATTACCATCATTCAGCCCACGACCAGAAAAATGCTGCGCTGGGGTAGCTATAAACTCTATATTATCCCCTGCAAAGGATTTCCACCAGTCTTTTTCGTGGATATTTGATTCTTTAATCCCCCAGCCTGTCAAGTGACTTCCCACTCCAAGAGGGGTTATGAAAGTTACATCTTTATCTACAAAATATTGAATGGACTCCATATCTAGGTGATCGTAATGATCATGAGATATTAAAACATAATCTATGGAGGGGAGCTCTGAAATGGGAAGAACAGGCTTTTGGAATCTTTCAACAGCGAAGCTAACCGGGGCTGCGCTTCCTGAAAACACGGGGTCAACTAGAACGATCGTTCCGTCCATATTAAGTAAGAAGGATGAATGTCCAAACCAAATGACTTTGAGATCGGTTGAGGGTGCGAGAAATGCTTTCATATCGGGTTTGATCTCTGGTAATTTCTGGCTCGGATACCCATCGATACGAGTTTTAAACCATTCCTTGATTATTGACCAACCATAGATTCGCTTTTGCATTTTGGCTATGAGACCTGCTTGGCGATTTTCAAAAATTCCCTTTTGCACATTAAATTGCTTTGATTTCTTTAAAATTTCTAGCTTTTGTTTAGACGGATAACTTCCCATACTAGAACAGCCTATAGCGATGAGGGAAAATTGGATAATACCTATTAGGCTTAATTTTTTTTGTTTCAATGTAATCTCCTTTTTAGTCAGTTTCAGATTTGATTTTTAAGCTGTTAAGCATTAATTGATATACTTGTTGTTCTGATATATTGACATCTGCTTTAGCAAAGGCAACTGCCATGTCGAAAAACATAAGAATTGTTGCTTGAATGAGTTCTAACGGCTCGTCGATAATCTTTCCAGCAGTTTTAGCCGCATTGAGGGCCATTGTAAAAAACAAATACTCATGCTGAATTTTATCTTCGATCTCGGAATCTACAAATCGGGAACTTTTGATTTGTTGAGAGAAGTTATAAGAATGGGGGTGTTCCAGACTCCATTGCAAGTAGTTTCTCCAAATCACTCGCATCATGTGTTCAAATGTATCAGTTGGTTGCAGCCCTTGCTTAATTCTAGCCACAGCCTCTAACTTGACATTGCAGTAAGCCTCGCGGATCAATTCATTTTTAGTTTCGAAATACTTAAACAATGTGCCATTACCAATACCGGCATGTTTGGCAATCGCCTGGGTTGACGTGTTATCAATTCCATATTGGCCAAAAAGGTCAATAGCGGCATCAATAGCTTTTTGGGCCTTTTCAGGTCTCATCTTTTTCTCCGAGTGATCTATTAGTTCGCAAAAACGACTTAATGATCATTATAATAGACTGATCGGTCACTTTCTGGGTATATTAAGTTTTATGACTTAATCACCTGATTTTATTGTAGTAATCTTTAATGAATTTCCTTTGCTCCGCGAAATTGCGGAGTACTGTGCTGAGGAGGATGGTCGCTCTCTGGAATTGTTTAGCAATGTCCTGGAATTTTGCATGCAAGCTCTCCGAGAAATTGTATAACACTTGGAATAGCAAATTTCCGGCAGTTATCTACCTCCGTCTGGAGTGGAAATCCATATCCCTAAATAAGTCAGTAGATTACAATAACATTGCAGTTTCCACTATCTCTAGTATAGTAGTCAAAATAGCAGACATCTATAAAAGCTGTACAAAATATATTATTCTGGAAAACCTTACTTAATTTTCAGCAATGTCTCCCCGAGAGAGTTCTATGAATTGACTAGTGGGAAGTACCAATTATCTCTTTTGAAAGGAGAATTTATGGGAAACGCTGCACTAGCTATTGATGTCAATAATCATCCTCTTCCTGGAATTGAACGCGCTGTAGTCATGGTACCAAGAAAAATTATTCGCGAAAGAATAATGTCAGAACTAAAAAAGCAAGGCTTAACACAAATACTTTGTACAGAAGATAGTCATAAAGCTTTGACTGAAACAAAACTTCATAAACATTCTATGCTGGTCGTAGATCTTACCATGGGTATAGATGAGTCCATAAAAATCTTGGAAGCTTCTAAAAGCAAGTATAAAGCTGATACTAGGGCCGTATACCTCCTTGGAGAAGATTTAGATCAGAATGTAATTGGCCTGGCTTCAGATTATAATGCTATTCGCGTCCGTGCAGGAATTATTAATGGATCTCAGATAAAAAAGGATATTTGCGATATTTGCGAATACGAAAGACTTACTCTCAAAATTCGGCAAGCTCTTCACGAAGTAGCACTGCTAAGAGAAAAAAATCTTCATAATCAAGCTGCAAAAATTCTAAGTAACTTGCGGGAGTCTCAAAAAAATAATCCTAAAATTGCTGTTGAGTATACTGAAACATTGATAGAACTAGGGGACCTTGACGAAGCGAAAAAAATTCTTCAAGAAATCTTAGCTGAGCATCCTAGTCAAGTAAGGGCTCTTACCTTATTTGCCCGCATCGAAATGAAAAAAGGCAATTACGAAGATGCCCAAAATATACTTGAAAAAGCTAGTGTTTTTAATTCAAGAAACGTTGATAGGCTAATCGATCTTGGGCATTGCTTGTTAAACCAGGATAAGGTCAGCAAAGCTAAAAAAATTTTTGATGAAGCGCTATCCATTAATATGAATTCAGTAAAAGCTTCAATAGGTCGGGGACAGTGTGCTTTACTGGAGGGTGATATTTCCATGGCAATGGATTTTCTCTATGATTCTTCGGACTTAGAGATTGTAGCCGCCTTCAATAATGCTGCTGTTATTTGTATTCGAAATCGAAGAATGCCTGAAGGATTGGAGCTTTATCAAACAGCCATGGCCCAAGTTAATACAACTCCTACTATTATGTCGCGAGTGGTGTTCAATTTAGGGCTAGGTTATCTTAAAAGTAAAAATATAAAATCGGCTAAAATAGCCTTTGAAAAGGCCCTCAACCTTGATCCAAGTTTCACTAAAGCTAGTCATAACATTGAGGCTTTGAATAAGATGTCCTTAAAGCCAGTCTCTACAGAACAAGCCGATGCTGATTCAGCAGCGATGGATGAAGGATATTCGGTATTGGATCTGGGAAAAGATTCAGAAAATAGCGTTAATGAGTCCATTGATCCCTCAAATATTGACTTGAATTTGAGCGATAAACTTTTTGAAAGTATAAGTATGAAAGACATTTAGTCTTTACATGGGAAGTTATGGTAGCTGGCATCTGGAAAATTCTTCGTTTGCTGCGCTATACCAACCTTCCGAAATCCTACCTTGGTACGCTACGGTTTAGTAAGATCGTCAGGTCTGGCACCCGAAGTGTTTCGAATTCCTTAAAATTGTTAACTTATTTTGCAGTTTTTCCGATCTGGGGTGATAGCTGTATGAAATGTGAATCTGAAAATAATCAGGTATAAGGATTAAATATGCAACTCAACTTGCGACTCCAGTTAGTCATCAAGTGGCAGTGGAAATAGTAACCCCCCATTGCCTTCTCGAGAAGGACCGAGATATGAGGATTCTTCGTTATCAGTATTCCCCTCAAGTTTAGAGCAGCCGACTCCCAGCAGACGTACTTTCTTTTTCTCCGCCTCAGTTTTTTTTAGTAATGCTGTGAATATGTCCCATAACTTATGGGAGTCATCCCTACTTTGAGGAAGCTCTTGGGTGAAGCTTCTAGTTGATTGTTTGAAGTCATAGTACTTGATCTTCAGAGTCCAGGTACGTCCCCAGATATTCTTTTGCTGCAATGTATCAATAAGTTCATCCACAAGCAGCTGCAAAATTTGTTTGATATCACCAATATCGCTAATGTCTTTAGCGAATGTGCGCTCCAAACTTATGGATTTTCTTTCCCGCGATGATTCAACTGGGCGCTGGTCAATACCACGGGATCGCCAATACAGCCATTCTCCCATATTTTGGCCTAACTTGTTCTGCAAGTCATCTAAGGGTTGATTCCAGATATCCTGGCAGACATGAAATCCTAATTTTGCAAGGCGGCTCTGCGATGCGGGCCCTATCCCAGGGATGGCTCGTAGGGGAAGGTGCATGATAAAACCTTGAACCTGCTGTGGGGTTATGACCGTTATTCCAAATGGTTTTCTAAACTCTGAAGCAATCTTCGCTATCATTTTATTAGGGGCGACTCCCGCTGAGCCTGTAAGGTGTAGGTCATCCCAGATTTTATCTTGAATATATCGAGCTATTTGGCTTGCATAGCGTCCTTGCTTATCATGGGTGACATCCAGATAAGCTTCGTCAAGAGATAGGGGTTCGATTTTACTTGTTACTTCTAAAAAAATTTTTCGGACTTGCTGAGATACAGAACGATAGCGATCAAAATGAGGACGTATAAAAACAGCTTCAGGGCAAAGTCGGTACGCATGGGAGCAGGGCATCGCAGAGCGGACACCAAACTTTCTAGCTTCATAATTAGCGGTACATACCACTCCCCTGGACTGCGGCGACCCCCCGACGACCACAGGTTTACCCCGGAGGCTGGGATTATCGCGCACCTCTACTGAAGCGTAAAACGCATCCATATCGAAGTGGATGATTTTTCTCTCAAAAAGTGACTGGTGGCAATCAGACATGTTCTATCCTGAGCTAACTAAAACCATACTATAGTATGGTTTTTACCAGCAAAGTCAACCTTATCAATGAACTATAGAAGTCTCCTTTGAATGGGCGATGGATATTATTATTGCTGATATGACATACTTTAAATGCTTGTGCGCCCAGGACTTTGATGGGTTGCCGGAGATATGGACTGATATACGGCTTCTAGATGCAAGTAGGTTTTTGATTTTCTTATTCTCTTTATTTTGGATCGTCGGGAAATAAGTATTAATTCTATATTCGCATGGATCCAAGTAAATAGGGAGTGCCTATATGCTAAAGCTCGAATCATTTGCGAAATCATAGCATAATAGCGGGCGAAGCTGTTACCAAAACGTGTTAATTTTAAAATGTAGGTATTACTGTCTCGAGCATCTTCATCGAAACTGGCATTTTGAAAATATTCATAATGCTGCAGAATTTTATCAAAAGGAAATGATGCCAATGGTAGGTATCTAGCAATTACTTTACGTGCCTGACTGATATCGTGCTTAAAAGGTTCATCGTTACGAACAAACTTTCGTAATGCATATTGTCGGACTGCCTCAAAACGGGCTGTATTATCGCTAATTGTTGCGATTGCGTCTAAGTTTGCTTTAATGAGCCGTATCTCTGAGTATAGCTGAAATAAAGTGCTAATGGCACAGCCCAACTGCTCTAACTCTTTCGCTTCAAACCTGCGACGAAGTACCATTAGTGAAGCGAGAGAACCAAGAATCAATCCCAGTAATATGTATGCCCAGTTTTCTAAATTTGTAAATGGCATAGGGGGTCCTTAAGAATTAACTCAATGAGTTAGCACGTTATTCTTAGTACTAATGCGCAGCAAAGAGTGTGCCTTGTTAAGTCATTTAGATCATAAACATTTATTTTTTGGTAATAGTCAAGTTTATGACGAGTGTTGAAAACATCAGATACAATTCTTCTTCCTTAAAGGTAAGATACCAATTTTCACTAAATGTTCAGATAAGTTTATTCATGGAAACAATTAATTAAATGTTATGAGAACACTAAGTAATTTCAATGATTGTTTAATAGTATTAAGAACTGGATCAGTAGCAAATCACAATTAAGATCAAAGTTTGATGGTCTGAAAATGTAAAGTCGTTCTTAGCTTCTTATGAGCAAATATATCTAATTTTAAAGGGAATTCTTTAGATAGTCCCCATCTAAATGCGGATTGCTCCTACATCTATAATATTTGGATCTTTATAAAAATCCAGAGCGAAATCTGTAGCATCAACCCCCAAAAAATTTCATTGTAAACTTCCAGCGTCGATACCCCAAAACTTTTTTTGCTAAGGCTTGCTCGCCATTAACTATAAGCTGTTCTTAATACCCGATTGCTGTATTAATTCAGGGGCACCTGAAAATGAAGTTGTTTTA
>JBNKNM010000271.1:0-6564 GCA_050293845.1 Pseudobacteriovorax sp.
GAAAATGCCTTTCGGGCTCGTTTTATATTCAAATTATCTAAATCAATTGCCTATATCTTAACCAGCTATTCGAATAAATAATAGTAGACGATTGACCAAGGTGGAAAATCAATTGACTGCATGCGTCAAGGACAGCCAGTTTAGACCGTTTATTCTAAAAGTGGCTAGTGATGGTCTATTCCTCAGTGACTTTAACGTCCACTTTTAAAGTTTCAGTACCGCCGCCGCCTTTGTAGATAGTCCCAGAAGTCGGAGTAGCATCCATAAAATTCCGGCCACAAGCTATGCGAATATGGTCTTGAGTTACTAAACAGCCATTTGTAGGGTCAAACCCTCTCCATCCAACATAAGGTAAATAGACTTCTACCCATGCATGAGACGCGTCTGATTGAATTTTATTTTCGTAGTTTCCACCAGTATAGATATAACCTGTGCGATAACGGGCCGGGATACTCAATATCCTGCAAAGACAAATGAAAAGATTTGCAAAGTCCTGGCAAACACCTTTGCGCATTGTGTATACATCGAAAGCTGTGCTTTTAAGTGAAGTGGAGCCGGAAACATAACTAAAGTCGTTACAAATAGTAAAGTTAATATCGTTTAAAGTCTGGATTAAATCATAGTCATTACGCTCAACGAAACTCATGGCAAACTCACTGAGCTCTGCTAATTGAGATTCTGGTAATTCAGAGGGCAGCAAATATGAAAGCATCATCTGTCGTTGCCAAGGCATCCATAATAAGGGGATTGTAGCATGGCGTAATGGGATATTGAAATCGTCCTTTGGTCTTTCAAAGAGTTTCACCGTGGATTCACTGAGAATAGAGAAGGACGTATAAGGTTCCTCGATAGTCAAGTGAGTTGCTTTATTTCCGAAGGAATCCTCATAAAACACTGGGATTCCACCAGTGGAAAAAGAAAGAGTAGACTGGATTATTTCCTGAGAATCATCTTCAACGGGGGATAAACGAAAGATGTGGGTGCTATGGCCTATTTCTTTATCATAGGAGTAGGTAGTTTTATGCTTTACCTTGAGGATACGGTAGTTTAGGGACTTACCATCCATTGATTTTGTTACGGATCGAAGATTTGTAATAAACTTTTTACTACCATTATCATTTATGCTGTATTGATCAGCTTCTTTATAAGATATAGATGTGGGCGGATTTTCGAATGTAGGACTTACTGCTAATTTCGCTCCTTGCTCGTAGACGATTGTGGCCCGTTTGATCACCACGAATCCCCCTGGATCTATTGATTTTTGTTTCGTCGTTGAGGAGGGCAGCGAAGTCAAAAATATAACAGTGCGATAGGGATCTGAGGCATTCACGATATCAATAGAAGCAAAATCTGTATGTATCACTTCGTTTTCATGAGGCGGGACTAGCCTGCTAAGATACATGTCTTCTTTACAATTTTTACCACGAAAATGTATTAAAAACTGTCCATCTGTCAACGTAATATCAGTGTTATTATGCGCAGGATTACTTGCGAAGTAATTGTATATGTCACTCCAGGGAATGTCGTGTAGTGAGTTGGAGTTTAGGCTGAAGAAGTGATTCAAAAAGTTGCAGAAATTTGCTTCTGAATCAGTAGAACCTATAGGCCTAAAAAAAAAGTTACTGGTATTTGTTGGTGGTGTTTCAGTAGCAGTTATAGTTCCACGAGTTATCCAAGCCAAATCCTTGCCTTGAACATTTCTACAGAATGGTTGGATATCGAACTGATCAGATTTTTCGTCGAGATTAGACAGTTGACATAAAAATGTGGTAGATCTGAAGCGGTCCCAGTCATTTACAAAATTAGCGATTGAGTTTAGAGGAGATTCTCGCCCACCTCTTAAAGTAGATACTCCATGATTTGACGAAGGGTACCAAGAGAACCCCCATGACGAAATAGCTTGATTCGTTAGTTTTTGTGAAAGTTCAATTCCAGGAGAGGTAATACTATCGAAACTCAAAGCAAGCATATGTTGAAACATGTAGAAAACCACCAGGGTAAAGCGTAATAAAAAATTCAACTGGAACGATAAAAATCATACTAGATACCAAATACATTTTGCAGCAGAAGTCACAGCAAATCCAACTAAATGTAAGGCTTTCTTATGGCAGTAGACGTTTCTCTTCAGCACATCAGTCATTATAGATACGATAGAACTGTAAACCTTGGGCCTCAAACCATACGATTGAGACCCGCTCCACACGTTCGAGGAACAATTCATAAATATAGTTTGAAGGTTACTCCAAAAGATCATTTTATCAATTGGCAGCAGGATCCTTTTGGAAATTATCTAGCGCGCATTATTTTTAAGGAACCCACGAAAGAGTTTAGAGTCGAGGTAGGACTTGTAACAGAAATACGGGTGTATAATCCTTTTGAATTTTTCTTGGAAGAGGCTGCCGAATACTTCCCTTTCAGCTATAGCAATGATCGCCGCACTCAATTAACTCCCTATTTGGAAATAGTAGATAGTGGGCCGTTTTTAAAAGAATTTGTCGCATCCATTGACAGATCACGCAAAAAAACTATGGATTTTTTAGTGGAAGTGAATCGTCTCGTTTACGAGATGCTCAATTACCTCATTCGTTTAGAACCAGGGGTGCAATCTTCTGAGGAAACTCTTGAAAAGGGTCAAGGGTCCTGTCGTGACTTCGCATGGCTTTTGTGCCAAGTACTGCGACACTTGGGGCTGGCGACGCGGTTTGTCTCTGGCTATTTAATTCAGCTGAAGCCTGATGTAAAGCCGGTAGATGGACCAGCCGGACCGAGAGAAGACTTTACAGATCTGCATGCGTGGGTCGAAGTGTATCTGGAAGGCGCCGGGTGGGTAGGACTAGATGGGACTTCTGGTCTACTAGCGGGCGAAGGGCATATTCCACTTTGTTGTACGCCTAGTCCTCTGGATGCAGCTCCCATAAGTGGGTTAATCGATCCTTGTGAAGCAACATTAGAACATATGATGACTGTGGATCGTATCAATGAGGATCGCAGAATCACAAATCCCCTTACAAGGTTAGAATGGGAAAAAATACAACGTTTGGGAGAGGATGTCGATAAGATCTTTGTAAAAAATAATATTCAGCTCACGATGGGCGGAGAGCCTACCTTCGTGCCCGCTGATAACTTGGAAAGCGAATCATGGGCAGGGAAGGCGTTGGGAGGCGGAAAATTTACTAGATCCCACAAGCTTTTCAAAGCTTTACAAACAAAACTAGCCACAGGTGCATTGCTTCATTATAGCCAGGGTAAATGGTATCCAGGAGAACCGCTACCGCGCTGGAGCCAAAACTGTATTTGGCGAAGTGATGGTGATCCTATTGTTAAAAGCAACGACTGGATCATCCCTGGAGCAACAGGTGAAAAAATAACGGTTGAAGATTCTTTAGCTCTGATTGAGGAAATTTGTAAAGGCATAAATCTGGATAGAAAGCACATTATTCCTGCATTTGAAGATGAGGTCTATCATCTTTGGCAAGAACGTGGATTGCAAGTGGGCGGGGATCAAAAAGGCAAGGAGTTTGAATCTGCAAAGAGACGCAGAGCTCTGGCGCAAAAAATGGGTGAACGACTCGGGCAGCCTGTGGGTTTTGTATTGCCCCTCCTATATAGTCACACACTTAATCGATGGATTAGTAGTCCCTGGGAATTCAGTGATGGGCGCTTAATTCTTACGCCAGGTGATTCCCCACTCGGATTGAGACTTCCTCTAGGCAGCCTACCATACAATGTCGATGGCAGAGCTGAAATCTGGCCAGATCGAGATCCCTTTGCAAATTTAGAGGAATTGCCTGGATATAATGCCTTCGCAAAGACTGTGCAGGAACGTAGGAAAGTCCCAGCATTGATTTTGCCCGATTATACACAGGAAAATGCCTATGTGAATATTGCTGTTTGCGTTGAGGTTAAAGATGATCTCTTGTCAGTTTTCATGCCTCCTCTGAACTATATCGAACATTACCTTGAATTAGTAGCGGCAGTTGAAGCGGCTGCTGAAACTCTTTCACTCAAACTGTCGCTTTGTGGTTACGCACCTCCACAGGATCGTCGGATCAAAAGGTTTAGCTTAACTCCAGATCCAGGAGTGATCGAAGTGAATACACCCCCAGCCAGTAGCTGGCAGGAGCTGTGCCAGATAACTGAAACCATATATGAAGAAGCTCATGGTCAGAACCTTTCAGCATCGCGTTACTTCTTAGATGGTCGCCGCGTTGGAACTGGAGGCGGAAATCATATTGTATTAGGTGCTGAAAAACCAGAAGATAGTCCCTTTTTGAAAAATCCTGGTCTGCTACAAAGTATGCTCACATTCTGGCAGCACCATCCTAGTTTATCCTACTTGTTTGCTAGCGAGTTTATTGGCCCTACTAGCCAATCTCCTCGGATAGACGAAGCGCGAAATGATTCGCTCTATGAATTAGAAGTCGCATTTCAACAATTGGAGAGGGAGTCTAGACCTGAACCGTGGATTGTAGATCGACTATTCCGGAATTTGCTTATTGATCCTACGGGTAATACTCACCGTTCAGAGTTTTGTATCGATAAAATGTTTAGCCCTCAGGGTTCGGCTGGTCGACTGGGACTTCTGGAATTGCGAGCTTTTGAAATGCCTCCTCATCCAAAGATGGCTATGTTGCAGAGTCTTCTGGTAAGAGCGTGTGTAGCTCGCTTTTCTGAAAGGCCTTATCACCATAAATTGATCCGTTGGAATACCCGGTTGCATGACCAGTTTATGTTGCCTCACTTTCTATGGTATGACCTGATGGAAGTGCTAGATACCTTAAATGAAGGTGATATACAGTTTGAAACAGGTTGGTTTAAGTCCTTCTTGGACTTTCGTTGTCCCACATGGGGACAAACGCAAGTGGGGCCGATGCAGCTTGAGCTACGACATGCATTGGAGCCCTGGCATGTGATGGGTGAGGACATATACCAGGGTTCAGTCAGTCGTGCGGTTGATTCTTCGGTAGAAAGAATTCAAGTGACGGTGAGTGGCTTTGATGAACGCTACGCGCTGCTTTGTAATGGTCGTAGAGTTCCCCTTCAAGGCACGGAAATTGAAAATAGCTATGTGGCAGGAGTGCGGTATAAAGCTTGGCGACCACCATCGGGTTTGCACCCACTGTTACCAATAAACTCTCCTCTTGTGTTTGATATCGTAAATCTTGACGATAAGAGATCCATAGGGGGTTGTACCTACCATGTTGTCCATCCGGGAGGGCAAAATTACGACAAGGTGCCAATCAATGAAAATGAAGCAGAAGCTCGTTGCCGTTCACGTTTCGACGCTCTTGGGTTTACAGCCGGAGCTATAGAGGTTGAAAATGTAGTCGTGAATCCGCATTTTCCATCTACTTTAGATTTACGATATCGAAATTAGACATTATTAATGAAATTATTTGGAATGGATATAGAAAGAACAAGATAAGCGAGGTTGAACTTGAGTTTTTTAGAACATGAGCCTAGTGAGTTTTATGATGAGTTGTTTGACGAGAATGGCAATGGTAGAGAGCATGCTATTCCTCTCATAGAAAGACTTAACTCCATTTCTCCAAAGTCACTCCTACTTCGTCAAAAAGCTGCTGAAGCCGCTTTTTTTAGGCTTGGGATTACGTTTAATGTTTATGGGGAAAAAGATGGTGCCGAGAAAATATTTCCTTTTGATGTTATTCCTAGGTTGATTTCTGGAAAAGAGTGGAAAAATGTTGAAAAAGGTTTGAGGCAAAGAACTCAAGCTCTAAATCTGTTTGTAGCAGACATATACGATAAGAAAAAAATTCTAAAAGATAAAGTGATTCCAGAAGAGTTGGTGATGAATGCGGATACTTATCGGCCCCAGTGTGAAGGGCTAAAGCCAAAGGATGGGACCTGGATTAATATCTGTGGCAGTGACCTTATTCGCGATAAAGACGGTTCCTTCTATGTATTAGAAGATAACCTTCGGGTTCCAAGTGGTGTTTCTTACGTTATTGAGAATCGTGCGATTCTAAAGAAGGTGCTACCCACTGCATTTAGTTCTACTGATGTAAAACCAGTGGAAGATTACGGTGATCATTTACGAGCAACTTTAAAGGATGCTGCTTTTTGTCTCGATCCCGCTATTGTATTGCTGACTCCAGGACCGTTCAATTCAGCATACTTTGAACATGCATTTCTTGCTCAACAAATGGGGGTTAATCTTGTGCAAGCCTCGGATCTTGTGGTCAGAGATGAGTGTGTTTTGATGCGAACCACAGGCGGATTTGAAAAAGTAGATGTGATTTATCGGCGAGTTGATGATGACTTCTTTGATCCAGAAGTGTTTCGGGAAGATTCTCTCCTGGGAGTTCCAGGTGTGATGCGAGCATTGAGAGCTGGTAATGTTGCTGTTGCGAATGTACCTGGTACAGGGATTGCTGATGATAAAGGAATTTATCCCTACGTACCTGCTATGATCAAGTACTACCTAGGCCAAGATCCCATCATTCCAAATGTCGAGACTTATTCTCCTACGAACCCCAAGCAGAAAGATTATATTCTAAAAAATATGAAAAAACTGGTTGTTAAGGCGACCAACCTATCTGGTGG
>JBNKNM010000272.1:0-6548 GCA_050293845.1 Pseudobacteriovorax sp.
GTCCTCAGTTTCTTCATAAGGGCCGTTAAAAATATCGACTTCATCCGTGCTGTTATCAATTGTACTGTTACCAATTGTAACCTTTAGGATATTGTTAGAGTCCCTAAAACTGCTAAGCCCCCTTTGGGATAGGTAAAACACCTTGGGATTGCTTGTGGATTTTGCTTCCCAAAAGTTCGTACGGTAAAAGAAGTTAGGCGTTATCTGAGCATCATTTTCATCCTCACCAATAACCCCACCGATGGGATCGGCGGTCACATCATCGAAGCTGTACTTGATAAATTTCAGATCTTTATTAGCAAATTCATAGATTGTGTGAGAGGTTCCTTCTACCATAATTGACTTACGTTTTTCCGCCTCGATCGGCTCAGGTTTTTTATTTTCTGGCCATGCCACTGAGCCAATTTCCTTAAAGGGAAATTGCAACTCCGCTTCCTTTTTCAAGTTATAAATAGCAACGGTATAGGGAAGCCGCTGGTTTACCAGGCCCTGAGAACTTTCAGCGCTTTCAAGACTATCCGGAATTTCATTGGAAAACTTTTCGTTAATAACTACCGGTTCATCCGATGTGAGTTCTTGAAATCTACCCCAATCTTTTGTGGCACTAGCTTCTCCTGTTTCCTCATCATAATTGGTATAGTAACCGTATGTATAGGAGTCGGGAGAAACAAAATCCAAATCGCTTTGATTCCCTAAGTCAGTGGGAAATGCAAATAAGATAGCCTGCTCCCCTTCCTCATAGACATATAAAGCACGGCGCGCCGAAGAGTAGTTTCGTACCTTCTTAAATTCCACAGGTACGGTAGGGTCCGTCTCCATCTTGCTAATATCAGCGACAAAGATAGTACCCTCGGCGCAGGAAACCACAGCATAGTTTAATAAGGGGCTTAGAATGCCATTTATGGGCGCACAGTCAATTTCACTTGCCGACTTTAAGAGCAGTGTTTGATTGATATCTTCGGCAAGATCACGAATTTCCACCCGCCCCTTTTCATCGTCATCGTTGGAAATGCGACTATAGGTTATCAACATCTTACTACCTACAATATGCATGGAACGTCCCATACGGGGTACTTCCACAGCTCGCTCCTTACTGCCCGTTTCTGGATTTATGATAAGGATAGAGCCCTTATTGTAGGTTCTGGCAAAGTCGGAGTTGAGCACATAAAAATGGTTTTTATAGGATACGACATCAATAGGGCCGGAAATATTATCATCAATGTTACCGAATTTTTGCTCGGTAGTACAACTTAGCATACTAAATAGGCATGCTAACAACGGCAAAAAAATTCTGCCCTTTACTACTGTCAATATCATGGGAAAACTTACTCCTTACACCAGCAAACAGTTACACATTCTTACAATGTCATTGAATGGCGGCTTATGGCAATGTTAAATTTCTGTTGTCCCTTTGCCTCTCCCTTAGTAAGAACCGTGTGAGGCGGAGCGACCGGAATCTCCATGGCAACTTTCAATCATTGAGGAGAAAAAATGGCATCTGTGAATAAAGCCATTATCTTAGGCAACTTAGGCCAGGACCCTGAACTAAGATACACCCCAAATGGCGCAGCTGTTTGTACGCTAAATGTCGCTACAACTGATGTCCGCAAGGACCAAAGTGGAGCACGTCAAGAAAACACTGAGTGGCACCGCGTCGTGGTTTGGAACAAACAAGCAGAAAACTGTGCCAAGTATCTTACAAAGGGTCGCAGTGTCTATATCGAAGGCCGGATTCAAACCCGAAGCTGGGATGATCAGAGTGGTCAAAAGCGTTACTCCACGGAAATTATCGCGCAAACGGTACAATTTATCGGAGGCGCTGCCAGTGCAGGACGTGGCAGTATGGATAACAGTACCAATGCGAACCAAAATGCTATGAACTCCTTTACCCCACCACCTGCTGATAATAAGCCAGAGCAAAGCTTCGGAGGACCGGAGTCCATTAGTCTAGATGATATTCCATTCTAAAAATAGTATAGATCTATTTTGTCAAGAATCTCTACTAACCCTCTAAATTACTAGAGGGTTTTTAATTTATTAACTTAAAAATGTAAAAAATTTAAGCCGCTAGTAATTAGCTTCGTAAGGTTGAGAGATGATCGAAACTGGACAAATCACTGCACTAAAAGGTTAAGGGATTCGACATCCCCCTCTTTGAAACACGCCTAGTTTGTCTTTTCAATAAGTTGGATGACGTCGCCGTTATCATTTGTAGCAATCAGACTTTTATGACCATCTTTATCCTTAGCTAAGAGAATTATGTTTAAAGTCTTCCCATTGATATTTACAGAATCAACATTTTGAAATTCAATAATCAAGGCATCGAGTTCAGCTTTGTTCACTTGTATAGTACTACCCTCGGGAAAGCCACCGCCATTGGAGGCCCAAAGACCAGATATCCAGGCAAACTGGAGTAACATGACAACAATTAATTTCATGGACTTTACCTTTCAACGGACACAGTGTTTTTAATATAGTTCACAAAAACGATTTCATTGCCTTTATTTACTGGGTCATCGATAAGGGCAAAGACCTCTTTTTCGTGCGTGATCATCTTATCATGAATTGTTTGGGCTGTATCCTTATTTACCCCACCATTTTTATAAACACCGTGAGCTTTGCTCTGTGTCATGCTGGCAAATTCTATGGCATTCTTGAAAATACTGGCGACCTGTCGAAAATTAAAGTTCATAATAGACTTTTGGGATACAAAGAATCGAGAGTCGACTTTTTTAAGGTAGCCAGCTTCCGTTAGTTCCTCTGCCGATCTTACAAGAGTATCCATTTTCAGAAGTCCCTCAAAATGCTCTAGGACACTTATAGAAATTCCATCTTCAGCTTCAGCAAAATTATAAACAATGTAAAACGGTAAGGAGCATAATAACTCTGAAAGGTCAGGGTTGACCTCAACTTCTTCTGGATTATACATGTTTTTTATAAGCAGCGCGGTACGCTTATAGTAAGTGTTAAAAAAAAGAAATTGCTCATCATGATCTGCGACCATTGTAACAATAGAGCAGGAGTGTTCCATTTTTGGTTCTGGTGTTTCTGACTTAGCATAGCGCTTTAATGTGCTAACTGGTACATCTGTCTTTTTGCTTAGCACGGAAAAGGTTAAATGTTTCTTTCTTGTAAAGTATCTATTTATCAAATAAGCCAAGTCTGCTCTTAGGCTTTTTTGCAAATTGGCTGTATAACGTTCCATCAAGAGCTCCGCTACTCTAGGCACTAATCCTGATCACTCGGGAGGAATACTATCTGCTGACTCTCTATTTTGCAACCACCATGGTGGTTATAAATCTTTACTTTATTTGGGATCTAAGATTGACTAAGATCTTCTATAGAATTATCTTTTAGCACAAATGCATAGGTATCCTCTTAAAATCGTTAGATCGTAAAGAGAACAGGAGGCATTCCTACAAGTTATTTCCGATGCCCACTTTTTATCAAAGTGGTTGCTTTTGGAGGGAGCCCCTTCATTACGGGCTTCAAAAGAATAGCCACCCATAACAAAGGAGGTGAGTAGTGTAAACACTATCAGCGTATGCACAATACTCATTCACGCAAATCTAGAGTTATCATGTCTATACGCTAAAATACAACATGTTTTAAAGTTTGCTGCCGGCATTGGGAACTTTTCTTGTTCATCATGCACATGCTATCAGCTAACGCTGAATAGAATTTTTTTATGAAGCCATACGCTTTTTCCGAGACGATGGTGGTAATTGCGTCATTGAAACACAATCCAATATTTTATGCTCATTCTACAAAATAGGAAAAACGAGAATGGCTATAGAACAATTTCAATTTAAAATGCAGCGACATCTACTTTATCAGGATCACATACCCTTCAGTACCTATCGATCCGTTCCTGATAGCTTTGGTATGAGAGATCGCTTTGCCAATAAATTAAGGGGTAACAGGGCTAGCTTTGCCAATAAGGACGATTCACAATGCTCTTCGACCATGAAAGAAAAACCTGCAAATAATTCTCACTTTAAGTCTGTAGCAGGTTTTGAGATAGCAAAAAGAGCAGCCTCTATTGTGTTTATTATTTAACCTGCTTTTCTAAAAAAGCTTCATTGATAATGGAGTAGAATAAGGATAAAAGTGAAGTAGGCAGAGACGACATTTTCTGTTCAAAGAGAGAATTCTTGACTTGTATCCCTGTTCTATTTCAGTCGAAATACAAAGCAATAGCTACGTACTCGTTAACACAAACCACAAAATAACATCCGAAGGTTGTATCTAGGCAGCTTTGATCCTCCCTTTTTTTTGCAGATGTCTCATTTTGAATAATTATATGCTTAAAGTACGCTTCTTATATCTGGTAAATGTGTAATCACACACAATGCTAAATCAATCCACTTACTTTAGAAATTAAAATCAATGAAACAAGTACTTCAAAAATATTTATCATCAACCACAGAACTTACAAAGAAGCTCAGTTTTCTTTCAAGAAAACTGAGCTGCAAATAAATTATCTTGATAATAGAAGCGCAACAATTCATAGGTTGGTTAAAGCCTCATCCCCACCCCCCCCATTAGGGCTAGCAAATTATCGAATCCCTGTGAGGTTCCTAACAGGGTCATATTCCGCAGGTATACTTTAAAGTGAAATCGGCCCCCGAAATGAAACTTCTGACCGATGCCTAAGTTAAAGAGTAAATGATTTTCTGAGAGAGGATCGGGGCGGCCTGCGTCACCATAAGAATTGGCATCTGAGGCCACATCTACCCGAGCGCCTATTTTATCATTGGTATCGCGAGCAATTTGGTTGACGCTTTCATCGGGTCCATCATCAGGAATAAAAGCTCCACGCGGCGTCTTACCGTTCGCTAACACATCACGCTTTTCGTAAAAAGTGGAACTAGCAAAACCCACACCTAATTCCACAAATAGATCAAAGTAGCTTGTACTATTGAGAAATACCAGCTGCTTGCCATAAACAGGGGTCCAAATTAGATTGGCCATTAGCACATTATTGATTTCCCGAATCGGGACATAGGCCGGTCCCATACGGGGAAAGGTGTTTCCATTATCATCAGCATTGCTGATGATACCTGGATCACCACAGGCGGCGGCCACCTCATCTTCGGGGTCATAGTAAAAATTCTCGATACAGTAACGCTCAGATTTATCCTCATTTGAACCAATAGTGATATCGACTCCTAAACCCCACGACTCGGAGAAAAAGTAATTGATACCCCCAGAAATCAGCACCGTATTTACATAGGACTGATTCATGATGACCCCTAGATTGGGAGCATTGACTTCAAGCTTGCGTACCTTAGGATAAATCTTGTTTTTTACTACATCCCGTCCTTCAGTTGCCTTGCGGTAAGTAGCTCCGAAACTATCAAGTGCCAGGGCAAAGATGCTAATTAAGACAAAGCCAAAACTTCGCATAAGGCTAGTCCTTTCTCTATGTGTTTTACATAATAGAGCGAAGGGCTAGCCTTCGCTCATTTAAATAATTTCGAAAAAGTAGCTTCCATAGCTGCAAGGCGCCCGCGACAGTATTCCTTTGCTTGGCGCAACTCTTCATCGCTAGATTGCGAAGACACCTCTCGTGGAACAGAGAAGTAAAACTTAATTTTAGGCTCAGTCCCTGATGGACGAGCACTCGCTTTGGAGCCATCTTCTAATACAAATTGTAGCACGTTTGACGAGGGAAGAGGGATGCGTCCGGCGGGAGTAAAACTGCCCTCCGCGTTCTTCATTTCTTCACCCGATTTAAGATCTTTAAACACAGCAACCTTCACTCCTGCAATTTCCTGAAGAGGATCTTGCCTTAATCTTTCCATGATGTTGCTGATAGCTTTAGCCCCTTTCATCCCCGGCAGTGTGATCGTCTGTAAGGATTCTAAGTAAACCCCATGACGACGATAGATCTGGTCGAGAACCTGACTCAGAGTCAAACCTTGCTTCTTATAATAAGAGACCATTTCTGCAGCGATGCAGCAGGCTGTAACAGCATCTTTATCACGCACAAATGACCCAGCCAGAAAGCCATAACTCTCTTCTCCCCCACAAACGTACTGCTGGCGGGGTTTGACTTTTCCCGTTTCAATATCTTCAATAAGCTGACAAATCCATTTAAAACCAGTTAAAGTTTCGCGGCAAGCAGCCCCATAGTAGTCGGCTACCTTCTCCTGAAGATCAGACGTGACTATGGTTTTAATGACAAGGGCATTATCCGGTAAACGGCCGGCTCTCTTATAGGCAGCTAACGTATAATCGACCAGCAAACAGCCTATCTGATTCCCGTTTAAGATCGTGTAACCAGTTCCTTCTTTGACGACAATCCCAATACGATCGGTATCAGGATCCGTTCCCATGATCAGATCAGCGCCCAGCTTATCGCCTAGTTTTATCGCCATTTCTAAGGCTTCCGGATCTTCGGGGTTGGGGAACTTCACAGTAGGAAAATTGCCGTCAGGCTCCGCCTGTTCGGGAACTACTGTAACATCTTCAAAACCAAATATTTTCAATCCTGTAAGAACGGGAAAGGTTCCCGTACCATGGAGCGGCGTGTATCCGATTTT
>JBNKNM010000273.1:0-6547 GCA_050293845.1 Pseudobacteriovorax sp.
GGTCTAGGAATTTGTCAAATGTTCAACTGGCCAATGCAACTAACATGGGAACCCATAGCGTAATTAAAGGCTCTAGAATCTAGAATTCTAGGCATACAGGATCAAATCGACTTTGACTCTAGAGATATTAAAGGGCAAAATGCGAGCCTGCTACGATATTATTGGCAGAAACCACTTTGCACCAAGAGCATTAGAGGACAAAAAAATGAACCAGCCCACAATACAGCCATTTAAGCTAGAAAACCAACAAGGTAATTGGATAGAAGTCATTCCTTTTGGAGGTATCATCAGCAAAATCATGTTAGCGGACTACCAAGGCAATCTTGCTAACTGCGTGCTAGGGTTTCAGGAGTTAGAGCGCTACCAAGAAAACCCCTTTTATTTTGGCGCTAGTGTCGGACGCTGCGCCAATCGTATCGATCATGGTCACTTCACGGTCAATGCAAAGCAATACAGCCTTGAACTAAATGAAGGCCCGCACCATTTGCATGGGGGGCCTCGTGGCTTTTCGCACCTGCCATGGAAAGTAGAGGACTACCAACAGGACGCCCATGAAGCTAGCCTAACCCTTTCCATACATAGCCAAGATGGCGACCAAGGCTACCCTGGAGATGTTTTTGTCACCCAGAAGATACGTTTTGACAGCGAAAATAAGCTCCACATCGAATTTGAGGGAAAAAGCTCACAAGCGACACCTCTCAATCTAACCAACCACAGTTATTTCAACCTATCAGGGAAGCCGAAAAGCTCGGTACTCGATCACTCGCTACTCATTCCATCAAATCGCTACCTAGCAGTAAACAAAGAAAAAATTCCGGTTTCTATCGAAACCGTGACAGACTCCCCCTTCGACTTCACCACCTTAAGATCCATTGCTAGCAACTTTAGCATTCCAAGTGATCAGAAAGAACTAGCCCAGGGCATCGATCACTCTTACCTGCTTGATGAAAGCAAGCCGCTCTCTTTTGCTGCCGAGCTAGTTCATGAGAAGTCAGGCAGGAAAATGCAGGTTTATACAACAAAACCCGCAGTTCAGATATACTCAGGAAACGATCTCCCTAGCATCGGTCTCACCCAGTATGCAGGAATCTGCTTTGAGACCCAATACCCACCGGATTACCCCAATTCGAAGGAATTTTCTAAGTATATACTGCAAGCAGACGAGCTTTATCAGCACCGCAGCATTTTTGCCTTCTCAACATTTGCACCCTCTATCTAAGAGATCTTCACTAGGATACGACCGCTAGTTTTGCGGTCGATCATCCGCTGAGAAGCTGCCTGCAACTCACTAAGTTCCAGCTCCTCGCTAACAAAGCCTTGCAGATCTTCTGGCTGCCAATCCTGGGCTAGATGTGACATTGAACAATTGAATGCAAAAAAATGCCATTATCATTTTTACCAAATTTGAGATAATTGCAAAATAGAGTAATAACTGAGAATGAGCCACAAATAGAAACGCCTACTAGTGATGTCCAAAACCTTGGTCATCTGGGAATAATTGCTGCAATCTTTACAAAATACAAGATTATCGAGAAAATCGACAGTCTCCTACCAAAATCGAGTAACCACAAAACTATAACTCATGGTCAAGCGATCCTTGCGATGGTGATGCAGGGTCTGGGCTTTTCCAACCAGAGGCTTTATCTTTCCTCAGAATTCTTATCTCATGTTGCTATGGTAGAGCTGTTTGGCGAAGATGCGAAACCGGAATATTTCAACTCCGCTACTTTAGGGCGGACCCTTGATGCTATTTACAACTACGGCGCTACAAGGTTTTTCACAGATTCCTGCCTTGGTATTGTTTTAAAGCACAACCCACTAAAAAGTTAATATTTGTAGACACGACCTCATTCAGTGTTACCGGCAGGAAATATAAAAACAAAGGTAGTATCGAGCTTAAGCAGGGGTATTCCAAAGATTACTGGATGGATCTTAAGCAATTGGTCTATCTTTTAGTTTCCACAGGCGATGGAATCCCGCTGCTTGCTGAGACTCATTCTGGCAATCGCTCTGACAATACTCTATTTCAAGACACTATCACCAAATTGTAAGATCTTATTAGGGGATCTTGACGACAAGTTCTTAGTTCTGGATTCATCGCTATATAACACGGATTTTTTGCGGAATAAGTCTATTTCAAGTCACTGGATCACAAGAGTTCCAGAGTCCGTAAAAACTTGCAAAGAAGCTCTATCGAAGAAGCGCTACCTTTGGACCAAGGTAGATAAGGACTTCAAATACTATGAAATGCTTTCGGACTATGGGGGACGAAGGCAGCGTTGGATAGTAGTTCAAAATCGAGAGGATATGCATAAGGAACAGTCCACACTTAAGAAAAAGTTAGACCGAGAAGAACAAGTCATCACGAAATCCTGTCAAAAACTGTCCCTTAAGATCTTTGTTCTTAAGGAAGAGCTTCGCGAAGTGATTGAGAATCAGGGAAAACAGCATCCTCTGTTCACCTTCAATCACCAAATATTAGGAGTTTTCAAGAAGTTTCCCAACTCAAAACGCAAAATTAAAGTTGGCTATAAAATCATTTATCGATTTACTAGAAATGAGACCAGGATTGAAAAACTTTGGCAGAGGAAAGGTAAATTCATCCTTTCTGCCGATTGTCTTGACGACGGCGGAGTCACTGCAGAAAAAATCATTGGAGCGTATCGCAACCGTAACAAAGGAATTGAAGGCTGCTTTAAGTTTGTAAAACGTCGAGATCTCAATCTTAATCAGATTTTCTTAAAGAAAGAATCTCGCATTGAGTCGATGATGATCGTGATGACCTTTATTTTGTTTGTGAATAATTTGGAGCAAAAGAAACTTAGAGATTTTCTCGTCACAAAAGACCTCACAATTCTCAACCAGATGGGTAAGCCATCGAAAAAACCAACCTTCCGCTGGATATCTTACTGGATGAGGCATATAGCTAAAGTCCAGATAAGAATAGGTGATGAAATATTTTTTGAGATCAAGGGATTAACAAAACAGCACGAAACGATTGTTAAAGCTTTTGGTGATTATGCTCTCAAAAAAGGCGTTTTAAGCTAAATACGACAGCTTTTTTCTGGTTGGACTCCGGAGCTCAGTTTTATCGAAAGTTCAAATGGCGAATATGACATTATAAGAAACACTTCTTGCTGTCGTCGCGTTAGAGGCAGGAACAACTCTAGTAAGATTAATTAATGACCATTATTATGGTCTTTAAACCCATTAATGACCATAATAATGGTCCCTATTAATAGTCCCGTTTTTGCTTGCTAAAATATGATTAAGTTATTAGGCTTTATAAGCCTTAATGACCATTTTACTAGTCTTCTTTATCAGGTATGATAAATGGCAAAGCAACGAACCTACTCCAAATATGCGTTGGAAGCTGCTACGCTCATGGGAGAGCAAATCAAACTCGGGCGCAAACAACGGCAGTGGTCAGAAAAAAATCTTGCCGACCGAGCTGGTATATCCAGAGCTACACTTCAAAAAATTGAGAATGGAGAAATGAGCTGCGCCATTGGCCTGGTCTTTGAGCTTGCAACGCTTGTAGGTATTAAACTGTTTAAGTCCGATAATTTGCCCCTCGTAAAACATATTGAACATACCAGGGATAAAATCGCGCTTCTGCCCCGGCGTATTAAAACAAAGAAAAAGGTCGTTCGTGATGACTTCTAAAAATGCATCGACTACTAAGAAGCTTTCGTATGAATTTGGCTACCAGATCAAACAAAACCTGTGGTGGCTGGGCGACTGGAAGCGGACAACGGAAATATCCTATTTAACTACGGTAAGAGCTATCTGGAACGTATTGGCAGTATCCCCATTTATGAACCTGAATTGCCGTTGCAATCCGGAGTGTTGCCCCTGCTGGAGGGGTTGAGCATGCCGAGCTGTATTCGAGACGCAGCCCCGGATGCGTGGGGGCGGCGGGTAATTATCAACAAGATGTTGGGGTTAAAGGGGATTGGAACGGATACATCCGAGCTGGATGAACTGACCTACCTACTGGAATCCGGTTCTGACCGGATCGGAGCACTCAATTTCCAGCGTTCGCCGACTGAGTACGTTCCGCGATCTGCAAACAATGTCAGTATAGAAGAGTTAATCGCATCTGCGAAACGTGTCGAGAAAGGTGTGCCGCTCACCCCCGAGCTGGATCAGGCGCTATTTCATGGCAGTTCTATTGGTGGTGCCCGCCCCAAAGCCCTAATCCAAGACCAGGGTAGGAAATATGTTGCCAAGTTCTCGTCAAGTAGCGACCTTTTTAGTGTGGTGAAAGCTGAATTTATTGCCATGCGCCTGGCACACCTTGCCGGACTCAACGTTGCGCCCGTAAGGCTGATAAAAGCCGCTAATAAGGATGTGCTGCTGATTGAGCGGTTTGACCGCCAGCCAAAGGATGGGAGTTGGACACGTACAGCCATGGTTTCGGCCCTTACATTACTCGGACTCGACGATATGATGGCTCGATACGCCAGTTATGAAGTATTTGCCGAAATCATCCGTCACCGTTTTATCGATCCTAAAGTAACACTGCGAGAACTATTTTCTCGACTTGTCTTCAATATCCTATGTGGCAACACCGATGACCATGCCCGCAATCACGCAGCGTTCTGGAATGGCAAAGGCCTGACTTTAACACCCGCTTACGACATTTGTCCCTAGGGACGCGGTGGCAACAAAGCATCACAGGCCATGTTGATATCTGGCAAGAATAATATGAGCCAGCTCAAATCCTGTCGCGAAGCAGCGAAACATTTTCTGCTTTCGGAAGAAGATGCTCATGCCATCTTCTCTCACCAATAGATACCATCAAACAGCAATGGGACAATATCTGCGCAGAGGCTGAATTAAGCGAAGTTGACAAGAAACTTTTATGGAGGCGGCAGTTTCTAAACCCATACTCTACCGAGCAATAAGCACTTATTGCGGGCGGAGTGAGGGCCATAAAATGAATAAGTAATTTACCTAGTAAAACCGATAAAGGACCTAAACAATTACCCAGGGTGCCCATCATGGCTAATTTTCCCACAATTTATGTCCATGAAGAGGACTTCGAGGAAGCAAAACAAGTCATCCATCAATCTTCAATAGGAGTCGTTTGGACCTGCTCCTGTGGTGAGGTTCTTGAGCCACAGCTCTCTGCTTGTGGGAGCTGTGGTAGGAGTCGACGTTAGGTTCATGATGCTGTTTTCTGGTATAATTTCTTTTTGCGGCATAGCCGTACTTGAAGTAATAGCATTATCGTTTTATTTGTGAATATTTAAAATCTCTGGAGGTATTCTATGAAGTGGTCTGCTCTTATGCTGGGTTTGGTTTTATGGGGTTGTGGTGGAGACGATGACAAAGATGATCCAGTCATAGAATATGCTAGTATGACTGTAGATGCCAGCGCTGATGATGAAGATGGAGAGTATCCACTCACAGGACTTTTGGCATGCAATTTGGACAGCAATTCGGGTTTGTTTACAGCCTCTTTCAGTGGGACTGATGGCTCCCAGCTTAATATCGACATTAAAGGGTTTTCCTCTACGGGTAAAAGCTATACCTGTACTCAGGTAGAAGCTAATACTTCGGGGCCAATAGATTCAAAATTTGACGACTGTGGGATTACTTTTAAAGTACCTGCTGCAACGACAGGGATAAATACCTACGGAATGTACCGGGTATCAGCTGATGTCAAGGACTTCACTTATGGGGGAACATGCTCTGTAACGATCGAATACACAAAACCCCGGGTCAGTGGAGACATTCAATGTACTAATTTAATACAAACTCACTTTGAAGGTCAGATAAGAAATCCCATCGATACCTCAATTACGGCATCGCTATCTACCGGTACAAAGTTCTACTGTGATCACAGCTAAGTGGAGCCGCCTAGGGGGAGGATACCCCCTAGATAATCATAAGTAATTTTTGTAGCACTTCAGACGGGCTATCGTTATTTGTTAAAGTATCCAATAAATTTCCTAAGCAACCAAACTAATACCTTATAATCAATCATGCTACTTCTCTTTTTTTCTAACTTGATCCAAGTCATATTTTGCTTGCAGACGCACCCACATTTCAGCTTCGGTGCCTAATACTCTTCTAGATCCAGTGCAAATTCAGGGCTATAAACCTTATACCATTTATAATTTCGTTCACCTTGTGATGTGTGCAGCCAAGCTATTCAGCTAGTTTTGTTTGAGTCCTACCAAGCTGGGATAAATATATCCCATTTAATATTTCTCCAGGGTGGACTGGCTGTGGATTCTTTAGCATATTCTCTGTGATGATCTATAAGTTTAGCATCAAAAAATTCACCGTCTTTGAAGCCGAATACGATTCGTCGAGTAGGGGTCAGCAAAGGCTCTTACTTAACCGACTGATGTGGTCAGCTACATTCTTCTCGTCATCAACGGTATTTTCAACAGCAATCTTTAAACCACCTGCTTTAAACAAACTTAATTCATTTACCGAAAAACCGTCGTAAAGCACCTGGATTTATCCGTAGGGATATAAGACGTTTGTGATCCGAAGCGTTAGCGGAGGTGAACAATCCTTTAATGTGCCG
>JBNKNM010000274.1:0-6516 GCA_050293845.1 Pseudobacteriovorax sp.
AAAGGAGAAAACTTTAAAGTTTAACTCTTTCTTACGAAAATTTGCGGCGCGGCAATCTTCAAGTTCAAAAATGTCATCTTTTTCTTCTGGAGATAGCCAGAGATTATTGGGGTCAAGTATGATAGCACCATGGGCAGACCAATAATGGGAAGGGCGTGCCTCCGCCGAAATAATAACGGCAGTTACATGACGAAACATTTGCAAAAGTTCAGAGGGATAACTTTGCAAAAGTTCAGCAAACCGTGATTTCATCCATTGATGGGTTGTAAATGTGTTCAATAGAATATCATCTATACTTATAGTTTCCTTACTTTTTCCTATGAAGGGAAATTGCTGCAAACTGCAGTAATGTTGGTCTTCTGGTGAAAAAATACATTCATTGACGGTAGCTTCATAACTTTCATTTTCGCCGAAGCTGTACAGTGGAGAGCGCAGTTCATAGAAGGTGTTTGAATTGGAGCAACTGTGAGTCGGCTCCGGACTACTTCTTCTCTTAGCACAACTGAGGGTAACGAAGGGCCATATCAATAGAAGAGCATGGATAAATCGGCTTTTTTGGCAGTTCAATTCTAACCTCCGGGAAATAAACTCGTCATACCTCTCCTTTTTATAGACGTTTTTATGATGTAAAGGAAATTTTTATTTCGGGTGGGAAGGGTAGAATTCAGCTCTCACGATATGCAAAAAGCTATAATTGCATGGGAATTTGTAAAAGTATCGTCTTTTTTCCTGGAAGCAGGGGCAAGGTTTTATAATACGCTTATTAATAGGGGGCGGATGTAAAGCATAGTATGAAAGAATTAGCTCAATAGGCTAATTCTAAAATTAAGGTAAAAGAGCTAAGTTCGTTGTAGTAATTAATTTATTTGAGAAAAAAGGTTTTTGAATATAGAAAGTATTGCTCACCGATTCTGCCTGCAGTTGATGATCGAGGAATCCTGAAATCACTATGATGGGTGTGTCTTGGTAGTTTTTCGAGTCCTGTCGCAAGCGGGAAATGAATTCATTTCCGGACAGTACTGGCATTTTAAGATCAGTCATTACAATATCATATCGATTTTTCTGACATAGATTAGTGGCCTCTTTACCATCATAACAAACATCGACAATGCAGTCAGGATAATTGTTGATCAATATATTCTGAATGAGTTCAGTAACATCTGGATCATCATCGACAACAAGAAAATTTATCATGGTAAAAACCTTAAAAAAAGCGGTTAATTATTATGCTGACTCTTTCTCATTCGTAATTGTGGCAAGAAAATTGAGTAAGATTAACTAAAATCAATGATTACATTTAATTACCATGGATACTTTTGATGAGTTCTCCACTCTCAATCGTTTGCTTTTTTTAAACAAGAGGAATTCCCGATCTTGTCACATTTGAAGACCTCGCAAAATTAATCCCGCTGCAATTAGGAGTATTAGGCTTTGACTATGTTTTCGAAAATTATTTTCAGAGATTCTGGTTAATACTTGTTTCCCTAAGTAGCTTCCCAAAGCTGCCAAAGCTATGGCTAGGGGAATGATGATGAGATTTATAGGCGTTGTTTCCTGCTGGAGTGTATCAAGAAACATCGGTCCAAAAAAAGCCACTTTAAAACCGTGGGCGAGGGTTTGGGTCATGGCTTTTCCTGCGATAATCTGAAACCGATTGAGTCGGCTTTGCAGGTAGAACACATCAAGGATTCCTCCAGATACCCCTGCCAGCAGTTGAGCTATAGTTACAAGGAAGCCGCAACCTTCCGGACGCAAGGGCTTTTCAATGCTAAATCCTTTTCCTATATGGGGGATCAAACTCAGAAAGGGGAAGCTACCAAGCAGCAGAAATATAAGCTTTTTGCTGGGTATAATATTCAGCCATTTAAACAGTGCAAATGCTACAACGGAACCGACAAGGTACCTTATGATTAGTTTACTCTCTATGTCTGAGCGGTGGAGATAGGCACGGGAACCGTTTGCTGCCATTTGTGTGATACCGTGAACTACCATGGCCCACTCAATTGGCAGCAGGGATATTAAAAGTAACATAAGAAGCATACCACCACCCATGCCCATGATGCCGGAAAGAGTGCTGGTGAAAACTATCCCTGTTCCGATAATTAATTCCATATATTCCATAGCTTATCCTTTGTGGTACGAAATGCGTCTATGGACATCATACGGTATTTTGAAGTATAAATTTAAGGAGTTATAGGGTTTGGATACATTCCAAAAAGGAATTAATATGCTGGAAAACTTTGAAACCTTGGAAGCTTTGGAAAAATATCGAACTATGTCCCAAGTAGGTACGGCACTTCGTGTTTCCCAGTCGGCAGTCAGCAAGCGTGTAGCCGCATTAGAGCAAACATTGCAACGCAAACTGATTGTTAGGGAGGGGCGTGGGGTCGTGCTAACTGTAGATGGTAGGGAGGTGCTGAATCGTGTGCGACCCTTGCTTCAAGAGTTGCGGCATATCCTTCAGGATCAGCCGGCTCCTTTCCCGATACGCTTGCCCTTAGGGATTTCCGAATCAATTCTATGTTCTTGGGGTGCTCAATCCTTGCAAGATACGCTCAAGGACTTCCCAACTGTGACAATCATTCCTCATACCCACCGGTCTCCCGTAGTGATAGACAGAGTGCGCTCAGGGGAGTATCTATTGGGCGTTTGCGCAGGACGTTGCGAAAAAGCTCCTGATCTTGAGCTTGTGGAGCTGGGTTGGGAGCCCTTTGTTATAATTCAAAGCTCCCAGTATGGAGAGGTTGCTCTGATGACTATTGAAGAAAAGTCGGAAACGTGGGCATCTATTGCCAAGCAATGCCATGCCTTAGGGTTAAAACCATCTTTACGCTTAGAATCTTTTAGCTCAATGGTGCAGATGGCTATCACCGGTTTGGTAGCGGCTTTAGTTCCATTGGGAGTGGTCCATTCTTTTCAAGTGCCGAAGGCGATGTTAACAAGTGTTGCGGTCGCACGACCTGTTGTGTTAGTAGGTCGGCGGACCACATTTACCAGGCCGGAACTGAAACCCCTTGTGGATGCTTTAAAATTACATTTGGCAAAGCAACTTACTGTCATGAACGAAGAATAAAATGCCATCCGTAGACATGCGTTTCTAATGAAAGGGCGTTAACAGCGATGATGTCACCTAACCTTCTACCGGCTGATGGTATTCTGTGCCTTGATTCTAACTATATGCAAGCTCCAGCGGCTGATGGCCTGCTAGCTAGTTTGCTTCATAAAAGCCCATGGCGTCATCAACCTATTTACATTTTTGGTCGCTGGGTTCACCAGCCACGGTTGATGGCGTGGTATTCCGATCCACAAGTAACTTACAAGTATTCGGGAATCACATTAGGACCAGCAGCTTGGCCTTCAGAAATCATAGCGATTAAAGAGCGTATTGAGCGTGACTTTCAATTACAGTTTAACAGTGTTTTACTGAATCTCTATCGCGATGGTAAGGATTATATGGGCTTCCATTCTGATGATGAGAAAGAATTAGGTCCCGACCCTGTTATAGCATCTTTGAGTTTGGGTGCCGTGCGCACTTTCCAGTTACGCCATAAGTTGGATAAAGAAAAGAAGCTTGATCTAGAACTTGAGCATGGCAGTTTACTGGTTATGGCAGGGAAAAGCCAATCTTACTGGCAGCATGGCCTGCCTAAAAGAAAGCGAGTGCATGAGCCGCGCATTAATCTAACTTTTAGAATGGTTGCTGTATAAGAAAACTACTGAATGGTATAAACATATGTAATAGCAAGGGCTCCTTCCTTACCATAAAAGAACTTTTCCTCCAACTCTCATCGCTTATATGTCATCCTCCTACTCCGATACTCAGCATGGTAGGTGAACCATTTAGGTGAATATGATGAAGAATTTTTACTCAATCGGCATAATCTGTCTACTTTTTATCTTTTCTTGTGGGGACGATCCAGGCGAAGATAATGGAGGTGGGCAAAGTTCGGGTACCGATGGGTTAGCGTTTGGACAAATTAGCATCGCCTCCTCAACATTAGCTATCGACGATACCCAAGGGTTATACTTACAGGAAGTCAATGAAGATATCGAAGATTGCAATATCAATATGGATATTTATCAGACTACTGGTACATGCCTGACGCCATATTCGGTTAAAGGATTCTCCCGATTAGTGACAGCTATAAATTCCGAAGATAATAATCCGGATACTAGCGAAGGCAGAATAGCTGGTATTACGGAAGATATTGAAGGAGAACCAGGTGCTATTGTAAGCGGTACAGAATTTGATCTTGCCGTAGATCAAAACTTTACAGCTTACAATGAACTTTGGTATCAGTACGAACATAAAACTAAATATGATTACATTACCATCGGTGTTGAGTACCAAAAAACTACATTTAAAGTTAATGATTCTTTTGTGACAATGTTTGTGCCTGCTTTTCATCAACCTATAGGCGATTGGGACGTTTGGGATGAATGCAATGTTCCAGAAAGCGACCGTGAGCAGAGTCGATTCGATGATGTTGAAGGACTCGAAGATATGACATTCCATCGTGGAGACTACCTTTTCTGTGTTAAAGACTCCCTCGATGCCACTTGCGCAGCCACAGACTATCAGTGGTTAAACTTAGATTCTATGGAACTAGTAAATACGAGACCCTCTAACCCGAGAGTTAATAGCTATCTTGTAAACGATAAACCTACATGCACAGAAGAAGGGGAGGGTCGTTATAACCTAAACTACACGTCTATGATTCTAGCAGCAAAACTCGACAGCCCTTTCACGCTTTATGCGGACTTTTCTCATGGCATTGATAGTACTCAATGGCCAGAAGAAATTGGAGCCTTCGGGAATGAACCGGACCCCGAAAATTCCAGTGAGGATGGTTTCGAAACTCCATACCTTCTCTACTACTATATGGCAGAATCTGACACTTCCACTACTGAAGGTACCTCTCTGGAAATCGATTTCGACTTTGATGTCACTCATTCAGTTTTTATCGACGGAATATCGCAAGAAGATCTGGAAACATCTAGTCTGGGTCTAGTCTTATCTAAAGCCTTTACAAAGCATGATTGGGTGTTTCAGAAAAAAGCAGAAAACAGCGTTATCGGTTATAGCGTGAATCACTTTTCGTCCATAAAAGTCGCCGCTACTGTGGCGGTGACTGGAGGGAGAGACCGTCCTGCAGAGCCTGAAGATACCGAGGATGAATGATTGGTCTAAATAAGCAGAAATTTTTAATTCTCTAGGGCGGAGGCATGTGAGGTGCCCTCTTCTCGCCAATTGCTAAGTACGTATTCGTTAGGGCCTTAGCTTCATTATCATTTAACTTGAGTATCCCCCCACTATTTGTATAAGTACTTGATTTTAAATCCTTTTACCTTTTTTGCAATTTCGATTTTAGTTGGCAAAGTCACCTTAGTTGAATATGGTTGTCTAGAATACAGCTTTAAAACATCGAGAGGTTTTATTAATGGACGTAAAGAACTTATATCAATCAATAAATGAATACCATAATTCTAATAGGACCCCTTGCTTTCTAAGCCTACTATTGACAACAATGGTTTTGATCAGTGGAACGGCATCTGCTGACAGTTTACATACCGCCATCCGGTCGGACTACGATCAGCATCTGGAAAGCCTATTCAAACATTTTCATCGTCACCCTGAGTTGTCCCATAAGGAAGTTAAAACGATGAAGCGTATAGCTGGGGAGTTGCGCAGTGCTGGATTTAAAGTCACTGAGGGTATCAGCAAGACGGGCATCGTGGCAACTATGAAAAATGGTAAGGGGCCAATAGTCATGATGCGTGCCGATATGGACGGTTTACCAGTCAAAGAAAAATCTGGCTTGCCCTACGCTTCCCAGGCTCAGCAAAAGGATCGGCATGGGAAATTGGTACATGTGATGCATGCGTGCGGCCATGATGTACATATTACTAGCTTAGTAGGTACAGCGCGGCGGATGGCAGCTATGAAAGATCAGTGGTCTGGCACTTTGATGCTGATCGCCCAACCTGCAGAGGAGATTGGCAGCGGGGCCAGTGGAATGCGCAAGGCTGGCATTTGGAAGCAGTTTGGTAAACCTGACTATGCTCTAGCTTTTCATGTTTCTTCGGATATTGAAGCAGGAAAAATTGTAGCTGTGGAAGGTTCACCCTATTCAGGGGTTGATACTTTGGAAATTATCGTCCACGGCGTAGGTGCCCACGGGGCAAGCCCCCATCGTGGCAAGGACCCCGTGGTCTTGGGTTCACAAATTGTACTGGCGCTGCAAACTATCGTCAGCCGGGAACTTGCTCCTAAGGAACCAGGTGTTATTACGGTAGGCTCTTTCCATGCTGGCACCAAGAGCAATATAATCTCAGACAAGGCGGTGCTCCAGTTGACCGTGCGCAACGATTCAGTTGAAACTCGCGAGAAGTTGCTCAATGCTATCAAGCGCATAGCAGAAAATTTAGGCCGGGCTGCTGGATTGCCTGAAGATAAACTGCCTGAAGTGATTCGAATAACCAGTTCAAATTCCCATCATTAGCATAATCGACGCT
>JBNKNM010000275.1:0-6502 GCA_050293845.1 Pseudobacteriovorax sp.
ATTTGCAGATCTTCGCATGACTTCTAGTCAATCCATTGAACCTCTGGACTTTAAGTCCAGAGTGGTTCAGTTTTTAAGCTGGCAATATTTGTAAATTTCCAATTAACGTTCTCTTTCACCCAAAAGTAAAAACGGAGTTTGATGGGGATTGTTTTTGATAGCAGAGTATTTTTTCCATGAAATCCATTTACTCCTGCAATAGCATCAAAGTTGCATTTTTCTACCTCCTTCAGCCCTCTTAAAAATGCTACATGCTTAATTTCAACGTCTAGATTTGATTGTTTAAAAATATAAGTCATTAAATCTAAATTTAATCCTAAATTGCTCTTTTCTCCTATTATTAGAGGAGGGTAATAAAATGAAGACACAACAACTTTTTTGATTTTATCGATGGCATAAGAATTTTTACCTAGAAAAGATAACATAAGCAGAAATAGTAGAATTGTTTTCATCAAATTTCTCTAGGAAACTCGGTCTCTTTAGGACCGGGAGGAATGAAGACGCCTTGCGGCGAGCATCGCATCGTAGATGCGAAATTCTCCATTGCGGTTAACGTAATATTTCTAGCGGATAGCCTTATAATGTCCGTTTTGACTTTGACTGCATTGTGGATGGCCTTGCCGAGAATATCGCCAATCGAAAAATAGTCCGATGATCTCTTACCTTTGACAAAGCCTATGTCTTGCGAAGTTTGGGTGAGATCGAACTTTCTCAGGCCAAAGAGCTTGCCTGTTGGCATAGATTTTTCTGATCTCATCCTTTTAGTTTGCTGACAATCGCCTTTGGCTACATATTGCCTGATAAGGGTCTGGCCTAATAGCTTAACAGGTTTTCCTCTTGAAGCTATAACTGCGACATCACCAGACCCTATAACTTTGCTGCCAGAATCCTGTCCCCCTGCCAGCTTCTGTTTGTAACAGGATGTGCCATCATTAAGTTTAATCAAGAAGGGGAATTTTCGTACCATTTTGGCCTTTTGCGGTTTGCAAGGCATAAGCGGTTTGCCATATCGATTTAAAACGAAGGCTAACATAAAACCTCCCCGCTAAATCGAAAGCGGTAGCGCATAGCAATAAAGCCTGAAAGGTCAGCTAAATTGCTACGACGTCCTCTCGACCAGTTAAAACAATTTTTTAGGTCTATGGCACTGAGTCTTTGAACTCTGTTTAACCATAGATCAAAGAGCAACGGACTGAGGCGGCATCCGAAGGTGTGATATTCTGTCTTAACGTCTACTAACATATTCTATTTAAAATCCTTTCTTGTTAGTGGTCTGGTCAACTAGTTTCCCTTGTAAGTCACGAGCTCCCTCCATTATGTGGGGGTAATTGACTTAGAAGCCCAAACCTTAGATGGAAACATTGTTGCATTTACCATCAGGCTCTAAGAAAACATCTGTCGAGCGAGAGATGTTTTCTCCCGAGATACAGATATTTCATCATCATTAATCATAGTAAACACCGCATGGCGCTTTTCGAATCTAGTCTTTTTGATTTTTTTAACGTTTACAAGACAATTTCTATGAAACCTAATGAAATTGTTCTCCTCTAGTTGATGCTCAAGGGCTGTCAGCGAAAAATCACACGAATAGTTAAAATTATCCGTAAAAACTCGAACCATACGGTTCTCACTTTTGAAGTAGACAACGTCCTTGATAGAGACGATTTGATTACCGCTAGATCCTACCGCAATATTTTCCAGAGTCATTCCTTTTTTTACAAGGCTATTGACAAGCTCGCGAGTGCCTGGGGGCCGAGGCAGCTTCTCCACCCTAGCCATGCATTTTTGAAATCTTTCAAAACTAATCGGTTTCAGTAGATAGTCGAGTGCATTCTCTTCGAACGCTCGGATAGCATACTCATCATAGGCGGTTTGGAAAACAACATGGAAGGATCTTTCAGGAAAATGACACAGAACATCAAATCCAGAAAGTTTTGGCATTTGAATATCCAAAAAAACTAAGAACGGCTCCAAAGATTTGACTAATTCAATACCTTCTATACCATTCCTGGCTTCCATGATTTCAAAATTGCCGTCAATTTTTTGCAAGTGCTTTTGCAAGGTACTACGGCAAGATTTTTCATCGTCAACGATGAGAACCTTCATTATAATATCCTTCTCCTGAAATCCAGAACTTAACCACTGTAAGGCCGTTAATCTGATCTATCGTAAAGTTGCTCTTAGGCCCATAAATGATATCCAGTCTTTCTCTCGTATTTGCTAATCCGGTTCCTGTTTGCTTTATATCAAGCTTTTCACCGGACCCAGAATCTGTAATCGTTATAAGGTAGCCTATATCCTGTTTATCGATACATAACTCAACCTTACCACCATCAAGATGCTGGCTTATTCCATGCTTGATTGAATTTTCGACTAAAGTTTGCAAAATCAAACTTGGGCAATGAATTTTCTCAATCTCGACTGGTTTACATTCTATGCTATAGTCCAACCGTTCTTCAAATCTTAGCTTCTGCAAATCAAGATAATCCTTGACGGCCTCTACTTCTTTCGAAAGCGACCAAGTGTAAGCGTTAGAACTCTCTAGAATCCGTCGGTAGAGATTGGAAAGCATAAATAGCGAATTTTCTGCTATATCGGGCTCGTTGCGAACATAGTCAGCAATCATAGCTAAACTATTGAATAGAAAATGTGGCTGCATCTGACTGTTTAAAGCTCGAGTTTTAATTTGAGAATTCAAAGTCTCTAATCTAGTGAGCTCTTTGTAATGCATGTTTTTTTGTTTGTTGGTACTATGAACTTTATAGCCAATAGCAAGCAGCATCAAAACGTTCTCTAAGGCTGCGGCGTAGAACATCACATGATCGTAGCCCGCAATCTGAGGAAGTAGGCCGCTCCAAATAGCCATCTGCCCCAGACTTCCCAACATAAAGGTGCCATAAGCAATGATGAACAGGAGAACATGAATATCGCGGGTTTTTGAAAATCTCTGGATAGCAATGGAAATCACCGCGATAGCCCCGAGCCCAACAATCACTGTGGTGAGACGATTTGCGAAAAAGGGCGAAAGAAATATGGTTAAGATCGATAGGACGAACGCAGAGATGACTAATGACAGTATTTTGTAACTGCGTGGGGAATGACTTTTAAGATTTAAAAAATGAATAGTGAAGAGTGTGGCCGCTATAGCAGCCACCAAGCCAGCTAGCATAGTGATTTCATCCATGTAAGGACTACCAAAGATCGACCACGAACAAGTCGTCAAAACTGCGAAAGCGATTAAGTAGGACGCGTAGTACAAGTAACTTCGTGAACGATAGGCAAAGAATAGCATGCCGTTAAAAAGCAAGCTCATGGCAAAAATAGCCATAATGAAGCTCCAGTTTCTCTCTGATGCCGCAATTTCTTGCAATAGATTCTTTTCATCGTTCCAGTAAGTCCAGGTTTGGATCTGGCCACCGTTGGAATGTCGCTTAATGTAAAGAGTGATTATAGATGCTGGTGGAAAGTCTACAGCTATAATGCGATTTCTGAGGCTATCCAGGTTAGTCAAACTTCCGAGTAAGACATTATTTTGATAGACGCTCACTTCTTCTGGAAAGTTTTGAGAGTCGAGAATCAAAATTTTGTTTTCACGAGGCAATGGATTGAATAATTTAATTTTCACCCAAAAGACGGAACTTGCCATCTCAAACGCGTGTCGCTCGTTAGCTCCTCTTTTGAATTTATCCTGGAATTCAGCGGATGAGACGGTTTCAATGGGTTCGTCACCTACGTAAGAATAACTTTTTTTTCCGAACGATCGACCATTAAAGCCAGGTTCGGTGATATTGATAACCTCGCTGGCTAGTAGGTTTTCACATAACAGGGCAAAGATGAAAATGAATCCTCTCAATACAAGCCTATCAAAAGTTTGAAAGATCATGGTGATTTATAGTAGCCTAAACGGCTATACTGAAATATTCAAACAAATCAGACGGGTTAATCAAGCTTTTTTAAAATATGACGTAGCTATGATCTACTATAATGGCATAGATTTCACCCAGCGTGCTTGTCTTTTCATCTAAATATGCTATATTATGACCGGTTTCTAGGATTATCGGGACTAAAATCCACGGTTCTGCATTAAAAACCAAAGAATCAATCAGTTGTGGCATGTAAGCTGCACACGAATCATTCGGAAAAGCACTGGCTATCATATAGTGGCCGAGAATAGGTTTTGATTCCGGTATCTCATAGGAAAAAATAAATGAATCGATATCAAAATGCTGAAAACAGGTTAACAAGCGGTTTTTTCAGGGGAATCATGCTATTTATGGCTGTTTATGCTGGTTTTGGAGTGTCAGAAACTAGCTATGCTGGTAAGTTGATCGACAAATTGAGAGCCAATCACCTTTGTGATAACGACACGGTTACTTTGGCGAAACAGCGTTGGAATGCCTGCAGTGCGGCAGCACCAGTTGTCGATGTTAGAGATTTGGGGCATGGTGATACGTTTTCGTGCTCATGTTGGACTAAATCTGCTTTGGGCGGTGATGTTCTCAACCTCAGACGAGTAAATCGTTATGATGCCAGCACCGTCGAAGATGGCAAGAAATACGTGGCTGTTTTTTCCCCTGGTAAAAAGCAAAATCAAAATTGCATGTGTAGTGTTGTTACGAATCTTATTGATCCTTGGCAGGCAACCGTTTCCGATGCCTGTCTGAAAACAGAGCGCCGATCTAAACGGGTCAAGAAAAGACTGAAGTGGAAAACTGTTTATTACGATGTTTGCGTTGAGCGAGGGCCAAAGGACTTTGGTTACGCCTCATCGTGCGTTGGTTTGTGTGGGGCTCATTGCGGAATTGATGATCGTGGTGAATTTATCAGTAAGTGGAACAAACGTTATGCTAGCCTTGTCGTTCATGATGTTTGCCAAGCCTATATTGGATCAACAGCAGCTATGTCTGATAAAGAAGGTCGGCAAAACAATTGCGGTGATGAAGGCCGAAAATCAGGTGGTGCGGCTCGTGATGCCATGGGTGGTGTCGGAACTATACTATCAACGGGTGTTTTCAACGGTCACTGCGGTCCAAAATGCCAAAATGTCAAAGACAACGGTGGCAATGTTTGCGATAACTAAAAGGCTCTGAACTTCTATACATCTTTCAGCCAAATACAAAACAAATCCCCATCTTTGATGATGAGGATCTATACCACTCTAGAAATTTCTTCTTCTTTTATCAAAACTTAACGGCGCATCTTTTTTCCGCCAGCTGTAAGGTAAGGCTGAGACTTAAATCGTCCGTGGCACAGGCGGTCGTTTTTAAAGTCGCCTTCTTGAATCCACTTTCCATCGGCGCAGATAAAACGAAGATCTTTCCACATCACGCGGTGGCACATTCTGCGGGCTGCTCCATTTTTGAATGAAATGACTGTGCCATTCGGCTTTTGAGGAATAGATATCTGGGCCCATGTGCGCTTGTTTTTGATTTTCTTCAGGTAAGGTGCACAATCTTGTCCTGGATAATAGAACGCGTATGATTCGATATCACCATGCGATAGTTTCTCTCTTTGCTCCTTAATTTTGTCACCATTTTTTTTTGTAATTGTTTTCTTTAGGCCGTCGGAGAAAGCTCTCGATCCATAATGCATAATGGAGCCGTAGTCGTAGGTACCGTGATCAAAGTAACCTTTTTCAAAGTTATGTTCTAAGCCACTTTTAATGTTGTTAAAGTGAATTTTCACATAATTATCACGATCAGCCCGGTTGTGCTCGTGGCCAAATCCGGCGGCGTGGGTAAGTTCGTGAATGATTGTGCCTTTATTTCTGCAGCCAATGCCAAGATTGACTCGATTGTAGCTGTTGTCGTTGCTATGACCTACGAATGCATAGCAACCAGTTTTGTCACTTTTAGAAATGGTGACATATGTTTCTTCGTTAGTGCGTTCGACTAACTTGAGGCTTGTTAAGCGAGAAATCTCATCAGCAGCTTTTTTGATCATCTTCTTTTTTAAAGGACCAAAACCTTTGCCAATTTTATAAGGCATAATATTGTCTGGCCATGCTATGTTTGAATTTACAGTATTTGCTGATCGATTTGGAGCAAAAACCATGTCATCAATTGTCTCGAAATGCTCAGAAACATTTTCAACTTCGAGCAGGTTTGGAATTATGTTTTTTTCAGTTTCATTGGCAAAAAGTGGGCTAGCAATAAGCAAGCTGGCTATGACTGTTTTTGATTTCTGCATGATTTTTTCTCCTTAATTCTTTTCAAAGTGGAAGCTGCTTTTCCCTCCTAGGTTGCAGGGTAGCAAGGTGAGAAAATAGTGAAACTGAATAAGGACGAGCGGGCTTTGTTTCGGACGAACGGGCACTGTTTTTTGATAACTATCTGGAATTACAAAATTAGTATTGTGATAAAAAAACTTGGAGGCTTGGTGGTATGTGGTGAAGACAGTCTGTGAGTAATGCTTAGAAAAAATAGTCTGTGATGGCGATTTAAGCTGCGATTTGAAAATTTGTCACTAAGCCACCGAGCGTTTTAGTTTTTCGTATTAGCAT
>JBNKNM010000276.1:0-6435 GCA_050293845.1 Pseudobacteriovorax sp.
TCTGTCTGGACAGGCTTTGAGAGGTATTAAAAGCCAGATTTTCTACCAGTTTCATAAGCGAATGACTCAAAAACCTGATAGAAAATTAGACCTAGAATTCAACCCAAAGCCAATATCTATCTGAGTTCTGAGGTTCTTCAGCATGAACTAGTTAACCATCGACGATTTTTCGGAGTTCTAGTGTTGTGAGAACTTTAATTTTACCTTCTGATATTCCCGAATCTTCAGAACATTCGGAAGCTTTGTGCTCGCACGCCTCTGCGAAGATCTCCATGAATGCGATCAAGCAGGCCAGATTTAGTCCATTTTGAAAAATAATAGTAGACGATTGGCCAAGGTGGAAAGTCATTGGGTAGCATGCGCCAATGACAGCCCGTTTTATCTATGTAAAATATTGCATTCAAGATAGCTCTTGTACTGTAAGTCTTAGGGAGTCCCATCTTTTCCGGTTTGGGAAAATATCTATCCAAGGCATTCCATTGATTATCTGTTAAATCTGTATCGTATCCAGTCATTATCCACTCCAAGTCTTTTTGATTGGGAGAATAGTGCCAGAATTATCGGATTACCTACACAAATATTATCGTGTAGCTTTTTAAACAGGCTCTTAGGGAGCTGACATTCGGCAGTACAATTTCGAAAATTAGGACCAGACCTTATTTCCCAGAGTCGATTTACAAATCCGGCAATATTTTGTAAAACATGCCTAAGCATACATAGCTCCTTTCCGTTTGGTGAGTTTAGTGAATCAAAATGTTTTTTTCCTTATCAATCCCGCTGCAGAGTACTGTCGATGACTTCTTTAGAACAAGCCAACAAATCTAAGGCTAGGCGAGCAAAGCCTCCAGGCAAGAAATCCAGTAAAGCCAACTACCCAAAGAGCATTTACCTTAGGGATATCAATGATCTCACTTTGCATGGTGGCATCGATGTCCACTCCAATCTTGTTATCTTGCCAGTATTTTCTGGGCTAGGAACCAAAGGTATAAAGCCCAAAGATTTTCTCTTGCAAACAAAGGAGCTGTGGGCCAATGGGCAACTAGGTGATGTGCTCAATGGCACAGGATGGAAGCCAAGATCACCAACGCTCTATTCTATGAACTATCCGGCCTTGATGGCCGCTCTGCCTCTTCCAGGGCTTTCGGTTATTGACCATATCCTAAGTCAGGGAGACACAGATACAGCGTCTTTAGAACAGGCCCATTCCCAGATAAGACGCTGTATGAACTATCCTAGGTGGCGCGTGTTTCGCAATATTGGAGAAGATATCCATGACAGTAGGGAGACGATTGACGGACTGCTTGAATTAGATGGTACTTGTCCAGGAATTCTGACCGAAAACTTCAGACTGGTGCTGGAAGCAGTCCAGGATCTTCATTCCTACATCGACAATGCCGAGCAGGAAAAGAAATTTGTTATTCTGAGTTACAAAGAACTGTGTAGGGCAATTGATCCTTCTGGGCGAGGAGGTCATTACAACTCACCAGTAAAAAACTGGTCCATGTTTTTTAAGGGTCTTCAGCACGCGAATGCAACTTTGTCGTCTTCCCTTGCCGAAACAAAAAACCAGTTTAAAACAGGGAAGTTTGAACCTTATTTAAGTCAATATGACTCTGAAAATCAGTCTAAATGGGTCGTTCTCCCAGATATTTCTTCTGAGAATTTGTTAAATTTTGCTCGCACTGTGGAATCCGCACAAAAGCAGGCTACTATTTCCCTAGAATCCAAGTCCGTCGATAGGGATTTCGACAACCACACCTCGTGGCGACATGGACGAGAAAGAGCAGCATACATAGCCCAGTCACGCTCTAATTGCCTTCGCAGAGCTATGACCCTTGCTTGGCGAATTGCTGTACGGCGGGCGATTGAAAAGTCCTTTTATAATTCCAAATGGCTGCTACCAGAGCTTTCCAGGGCATGGTCGTTGCGTTTTTCAGCTGAATCGTCTTTCGCTACCCTTGCTGATCAACTCCCTTCTCGGCCAATTGCTGAAGGCGGGGCCCTAGTGATTCGAACGGACCTTGCCTCAATAGATGCCCCTTCTAAGGCCGATAACAAGGAAGCTCAAGTGCCAATGAATCAAGGGTCCTTCGTCCGGATAGAGCCCGCGACAATTAGACCGCAGGTTGCAGCTACTCGGGCTATGTCTCAGCGCAAGAAATTTCCAAGAATACACGACCGGTATTTAAGTCTAACTTCTGCCATGAGAGAATCTCAAAGTTCGGTTCCGAGCCTGTACGTCGATCAGCAAGAGCAGATCTTTTGGCCTCATGGTAGGATTTGGCAAGCTGTAGATATGGTGAAAACACTAGCATCGCAGCCGAAACTTTTGCTCAATCCCGAAGTTTTAGCGGCTGGATTTTCACGAATGCCTTCTGAAAAGTGGGAGCAACTCGGCTTTAAGGAGGGAAAACTTCCTGACGATCCTAGTGACGGCCCTTCATGGAGCCAGGTGTATGACTGGTTTCTTGGAGTTTCTCCCTGGCCCATTACGCCACTGGAAAGCAAAAGAATAGGTCTCTATGACTGCCCGTATACCAGTGACTGGCCGCTCACAATTGTTGATGGTGGGCTAGCTGTAGCGGATGTCCGTGTTGCAGTTCAATTTGTAGCTGCAGGAGAGAGGGAAATAGGAGATGTCAGGGGCATCGCACAATTGTTGGCCGCATTTTCGAAGGCGGCGAGCAAAGAAGTGTTAGAGTCGCCTTTGGACGAGCTTTTGTCGGAAATAGAGGTAGGTCTACGCTTCCAACCGAAGCCGTTTTTTGAGGTAGATGGCCGGGTAGTGGAAGAAGAGGAGTGGTTCAATGCTGTTAAAACAAAGGCTGGCTACTACCGGCTAGCATGCGGGCTTGCCGTTGACTCGGCTGTATATCTGGCAAAGACTGATCAATTTATCCTGCGCCAACGCGTATATGCTAAATATAAGTATCTTCGCTTAGGTGAGCTCTGGCCTGCGCAGCAAGAGGCTTTGGGTGAATCGATCAGCAACTTGTCTCCGGCAGAATATATACGACAGCTAAGCATGAAGATTGCTCCAATTATCCACCAGCTCGACACTGCCGCCATCGAACCAGTGGAAAACCAGCTTATTTCAGGACCTGTCAAAGATCTTGCTTATACCTTCAGACCCTATCAAATGGAAGGTATTGCCTGGGCATTTATCAGATTTCACCTTGGTTTTGGTGTCTGCTTGGCTGACGAAATGGGACTTGGAAAAACACTGCAAGCCATTGCAATATTAAAATCGGTACCAAGCACACAGCCGTCCCTAGTTGTTATGCCCAAAACTCTGCTTCACAACTGGCGACGTGAACTCAGTCTCTACGGCAAGGGCCTCAAAGTTGCTATACATGGAGATGAGAATGCAGACGATAACTATGACGTCCTGCTTACGACTTATCCGCGTTTGCGCTTGGATCGAGAGAGCCTTGTAAATAAGAAATGGAACATTGTTGTTCTAGATGAAGCACAGACTATCAAGAACACGGATACTCAGGTAGCCCAAGCGGCAAATCAACTAGATGCTCGTCATCGGCTTGCCTTGACGGGAACTCCCATCGAGAATAGGGCGTCGGAGTTATGGTCTATTATCAACTGGCTTAATCCTGGATATCTTGGAAAACAGGTGGACTTTTGCGCTTATACCTCGTTAGCGCGCTCATCTGAGCAGAAATCCGATCTACTTCAGCCTCTGCGTGAATGCCTCGATCCCATTGTACTCCGTCGGCTCAAGTCCGATCCCAAAATTGAATTAGGTCTACCCGATAAAGTGTTCTTAAATCTTAGCTGCGACCTGACCGATGAACAAACGATTCTCTATGAATCTGTTATTGAAACTGTGCTTGCAGAGGTGAGCATGGGAACAAAACTCTTTGCTCGCCGTGCCATCTTTCTAAAGGCTATATTGCACTTAAAGCAGATTTGCCTCCATCCCGATCTCTTCTATGGAGAGCAGGATGAGTACGATGTCGCGGGAAATATTGACGCGTCAACTAGAAAGGCTACAAAGAATATCCGCAAAATGGTTATTGATCGATTGAAACGAGGCAAGAAGATTTCAACACATGACGGGTGGCTGGCGCGTAGTGCCAAACTAAAGACGGTTCGTAACCTCATCGCTGATCTGAAATTGCAAAGTCGTGGCATCCTGATATTTACACAATACCTAGGAGCAGCCGAGCTTCTTAGAAGGGCTATAGCAGGAAGGGAGCACCGAGAAATTCCATTCATACACGGAGGACTATCATCGAGTTCCCGGCTTGACTTGGTTGATGAGTTCAACGAGAACTGTCAGCAAGGTGATGGAACTGATGGATGCCCGGTTATGATATTAAGCCTGAAGGCTGGTGGCACTGGTCTTAACCTCATCGGCGCAGATAGGGTAATACATTTTGATAGGTGGTGGAATCCTGCTGTGGAAGATCAAGCAACTGACAGGGCGCATCGGATTGGACAAGATCGTTCGGTCTTTATTCATACCGTTACCTGCCAAGGAACTATTGAGGAGTCAATTGCTCGCATATTCAACGAAAAACGTAGCCTCTCTGATGATCTTCTTGGAGCAGCGACTTCTTTGGACGTTAGCGGCCCATTACAAAACCGTGATGGATTTCTCGAGCTCGTAGACCCGCAGCGTACCTTTTCCAATCGGCTAATAGTAGACTAACAGTATTTGTTTTAGGATTTTTCTATGAGTGAAAAAATAGCCGTCTCCGGTAATAGCGAAATATTACGATGGTTGGTCGATACCAGTCTGGAAGAGACTCCATGGCTGGCGATTGCAAACGATCACTTAAAAATAGATTGGAGCCTTGCACTAGCAAAATGGCGACACTCTGAGAGTGGAAAAAGTTTCGACCTACCAAAATCACTTGAAGTCGAGTTTGAAAACCTTCTGCCTTCGATACCACTTTCCTGCCTTCATGGAGACCAGCATAACTCAGTAGGGGGCAGTATTGAAGAAGATCCTTTCCCTGTTCCAGAAAAAGCTCAGGATGTGCTGGCAAGTATACACAAATCACTGAGCGAGATAATCAGCGTTATTGACAGCGCCCTTGCGCAAGGAAGTAGATCAGCTAGAAGCAAGAAGAACCTGAATGAGATTCGCAGTAATATTGTTGAATTGAGTAGTAACACTAGCAGCATCTGCTTTGTTCAAAGAATTTTGCAATTTGAATTTAAAATCGGTCTGCGTTTCACCGTAGCCAAAGGTAACATGACAGAGTTCCTACAAGGTTCGAGTGAGTCCCGATCCTACTATAGTTGTCGTAGAGAAAATTTGTCTCATAGAGTCGAATCATGGCGTCTTGCTCGACGCCTTATCAAAGCTCAGGCTGACCTTTATTTTCGACTTGAGTCTATGATCAAGACAGGAAGAATTGGCGAACACAGTAGTATCCCCCAAGCCGGTCTCGATAATTCCCTAAAAAACCTAGCAGCACTGGAAAAAAGTCTGAATCAGGTACTGATTTCAACTCCTCAAACAAGTAGAAATCGCACGGCTCTCGCATCCACTTTCGTTAACGTTCAGCAGCAGTTTTTTATTCTACGAGATCCGAACCAAAAACCGACCCAACCTAGAAATACCCATCGGCAGTCATCATACTCAATCAATAGCTCTGATAACGAGCCAACGCCACTAGGAGAGATCAGGAAGTTTTATGAGAAAAGAATCAACTACTACTTGAAATACTTAGATCATGATCTAAATCAGAAACGACTCAAGAAAGTACTGAACGATGCAGAAAAATCCTTAGCTGATTCCTTGCAAGATTTAGCATCTATAGACAGGAAAATTGGTATGGCCCTACCCAAAACAGTAAACTCCAAATTTGTCGAAAGTACTGTAGATTGGCTAATTTCCACAAGTCCGCTCCTTACCATGTTTTCCTCTGGATTTTTGACTGTTTTTAACGAAGATAGTGATATGAAACGCTCAAAGCCCTACGTATGCTTATCTCCATGGCTAGCATCATCAATTATGTCCAAGAATCTGTTCGGTTGTCTTCCCCTGACCTACCTGGGAATTGATACTGGTGGTGACACGGGAGGTAACGATGAAGGTGACGGCGATAAGCCTGTAGCATCGGAGAAAGAAGATATTCCAGTGAATGGACTAGCAATTTGGGAACTGGTTCAAAATTCTTTTGCGTAGCTTGTTGTGGCATTCGACAGTTGGAAATTCGATAAGTCAGATAGTTTAATCTCAACTTTGGGTTCTGTCAATTTTCGTTCTTGAATTAAAGACAAAAAGAAGCGCACTTCTCAGCAGGGGAACGGAAAGTTTTCCGTAACTATCAAATATAGCATGTATAATATTTAGAATGATAAAATTCTCCAAATCACAAAGATTTGGGAGTTAGTATGCATGTCATGGAAGATATTTCTGAACTAAAATTATCTGATCTTTTTAAGTTTGTAGACGATCCGAGA
>JBNKNM010000277.1:0-6415 GCA_050293845.1 Pseudobacteriovorax sp.
CGCTCTTTCATCATTTCTTCTAGCTGCCGGTAGCTAACGGGATATTTAAGGTACCATCTGACACACTGAAAGATGATTGATTTTTCAAACTGGGAACCTTTAAAACTGACCATCTGACCCCTCAAGATCTGTTTAGCTTGCTGAAGGTAGCAGGTATTTTAGATAGTTATAAGTTTCGACGGAGCCATCCATTGGCCCTCAGGGCTTATGTCACCAGATTCAACAGGGGTTCGGGGCAAAAAACTCTTCTAGTGCTAGATGAGAGAAAAACTCCGATGAAAGGTAAAGCCTGCTACTAGCAAAATCAGACCCTTGTAGCACTAGTCGTACTCGAAGTACCAAAATATATCCTTGATAATAAGTCGAAAATTTTTAAGTCAGCACATCGTTACCAACGATATAACAGGAAATCCTTCTTCTATAGAAACAGTTATGGCTGACAGAGAATATCAGTTTCGTCATTTCACATATGCTCAAAGTTGAACGATGAGAATCATATAAAGTTAAATGATACAATTCATTTTTCTATTTTTGCTTTAAAAAAGAAAAAAGCTTTATAATAACCGTATAATTAATATTATTTTTACAAGACATCCTACTTCACAAACAAAACAAAATATTTCTTTGGTACTAACTCCAAAGAAATTTTCTTCATAGGAGACTACTTCATGGCAGTTTATCGCTTGCACCAATCCAATTTTAGTGTGGGCTTATACAGGTTCATCGAAATGGAAATCAGAGTTTTTCACCACATAGTTCTCGCCATTTTTGTGCTCTGGTGTGCCTCGACAGAAATCTTATTAGCCCAGTCAGTATCGGAGTCTGAGATAAACTCTACACCTATTACGATAAAAATTGACCCATCCTATCAACACCCTGCCTTTGAGGGATGGGGAACAAGTTTAGTTTGGTTTGCAAATGCCACTGGTGGATATCCAGAAGAAATTCGGCAAAAACTTGTAAATATGGTCTTTGGAACTGATGGATTGCGACTAAACATCGCCAGATATAATATCGGTGGTGGTAATGCTCCCGATGTACGTACCGATTACATGAAGCTGGGAGCCACCATGGAAGGTTTTTGGAAAGCTCCTCCGGGAACCACACAACAAGATAAAGACTGGTGGAATCCAGATAATCCTAACCATTGGAACTGGAATGCTGATGCCAATCAACGTTGGTGGCTTGAGCAGATAAAAGACAAAGTGAGCATTTGGGAAGCATTTAGTAACTCCCCACCATGGTTTCAAACAATCAGTGGTTATGTTTCTGGAGGCTTCGATCCTAGCATCGATCAGATTCGCAGCGATAAACTAGGGGATTTTGCCAGATATTTACTAGGAGTGGTCCACTTTCTCGAAGAAAATTATCAAATAAAGTTCAGAACAATAGAACCTTTTAATGAAGCAAATACTTCTTATTGGGGAACTCAGCTCGGCGAAGATGGACAACCTATAGGAGGGCGCCAAGAAGGAGCCCATGCTGGGCCAGAGCTACAACAAGAAATCATTCTAGCGCTCCAAGATACGCTTGAAAACACTGATTATGATCATTTATTCATTGCAGCTATGGATGAAACAAACCCAGAAACCTTTCGTAATAACTGGAATTCATACAATCCAGTTGCCAAAAGCGCGGTGGGACAACTGAATGTTCATACCTATGGTACGGAAAGTCGCACTAGTGTCCGCGATATTGCTAAAGCGGAAAACAAGACATTGTGGATGAGTGAAGTCGAAGGTAGCTTTCACTCCCCTACAAGCTACACGAGTATGGAACCCGGTTTGGGGATTGCGACCCGTATGATCCACGACTTACGGGAGCTAGAACCTGCTGCCTGGGTACTTTGGCAACCTATCGAAGATACTAATCCACAGCTTGACAATGGTGGAAATTGGGGAAGTATCCATATCCCATTTAACTGTACGGCTTCAGATACACTAGAAACATGCCCTATCCGCACAAACACTAAATTTGATACCATCAGGCAATTCACCCACTATATACGGCCCGGCGATCAAGTTATTAAGGTAAACGATCCTAATAGTCTTGCTGTTTCCACAGCCCGCAACTCCTTGTCATTAATTCATGTCAACAATGAAGCAAGTTCCTATGACATTACTATCGATCTATCAAAGTTTGCCCATATAGCCGTCAATGCAAACTATTTTTCAGTTATTACTAGTAATGAAGGGAGATTGATGAAGGAAAGCTCTACTTTAATCTCGGGACAAAATATTTCCCTCACTATCCCTCCAAAGTCTGTCTCAACCATTGTCATGAAAGGTGTCTACGGTGTCGCGCGCCATGCTCCCCTTGTGCAGCCAGGTCACCACTATCGTATCCAAGGCGTAGCCAGTGGTTTATCTTTAGCACCTAATAGTGATAACACGGGTGTTGTGATAAGACATCCTGACACCACACAACCAACACAAATTTGGCGATTGCATAAGCTTAGTCATGGCTTTAGTAATAAAGAGCGTTATATCATAGAAAATGAGGATACAGCGACCTATCTCATGGTTCAAGATCATGAGGCAGTGTTACGAGAAAAATCCAGTGAGTCCGGCGAAATAGATGCAGCTGGACAGTGGATACTTTCCACCACGGGAGATGATAGCTGGACATTGGTTAACGTCGCAAGCGGTAGACTCCTCGATGTATACGGACAAGCCACCAGAGATGGAAGTAGGGTTTCTACTTGGATCGCGAATTCAGGAGATAATCAACGCTGGAATATCGTCGATGAAACAGCACTCGCCAAACATCAAAGAGTATCTAAACCAGTAGCTAATGAGCCAAATTAAGACGAGTGGGAAGGTGTCTTATAGCAAGAATACAAAATTTATCGCTTTGCAGCATCTTCTGATCCGGTAATTGGATCGATGCACAGATAAAGTTAGCTCCCCAGCCGATTCCTTGAAAATAATTGTTTGGGGAGATAAGCTGCAGAGTATTTTACATAGTTAATAAAAGATCCTCAGCGTAGCTGCGCATAGAGAGAGAGTAACTGTGATTCTGTTTGATTGTACTAAGAATGCTCTTTGCTTTGTCTATAGCATATGAATGCCCAGCAACGAGTGTCATCGCAGTTTTAATGAGTTCCTCGCCAGGTTTTTTGGAAATATAGACTCCTAATAGATTTAGTAAATCCGGATTCTGAATATGTCCATCCAAGGCTTGTAGGGCATATTGCTGAACTTTCTTTCTGTTATCTTGTAATAAGGATTTTTTAATAAGTTGATAAGCCTGTTCTCCAGGAATATGTTTTAAACCAAAAACAGCTTCAGCTGCTACATCCTCTTCTGTTGATTCCATATATGAGGTGAAAATAGCTAAATTATCTGCATTTCTGGTATTGGTCAGGGCTGCTACTAAAACTAATTTTCGATCATGGGGAGCTACTTCAAGACTTTTAACTAACTGTTGCCGAATCTCATTTGCATGTTGGGATTGCCGTCCTAAAGCCCCTAAGCTAAGGGTTCCAATAGTACTGATATTAGGATTGGAGGAGTGCATCACGTTTTTTAGAAATGACAATGTATTTTTACTAGCTCCCTTTATCTCGGACAATGCAAATGCTGTCTGCTGGGTCACCTGTTCATCATCTTGATAGCGGCTGCTATAATTGAGAAGATCGGTTTCGATATTTTTTGCTTCCATCGATGCTAAAGCCCCCATAATCAAGCTTAATTGATCCTCAAAGTTCTCAGCTCCATAGCTTAGCTCTAAGTATTGCAGCAGCTGAGTTGCGAACTTCCGATCAAGAGCAAGCATAGCTTCCAAATAATTCAATAAAGTCCCTACATCATCATTACGTAAGTCATTTATTTGTGTAACTTTTTGCAAGAGTTCTTCTGCAGACATTCCTTTCAGCAGTTTATTGTAGTATTCTGTTTTCTGGTCTGACGTTACTGGGGATAATGCATCAACTTTTTGAGCGCGAGATCTTGTTGTAAATTTTTGCATATCAATATCTATATTGATACCACGACTAGCCTTGAGTAATGACAGTGAAATCTTATTGCGGCTCAATATATTTAAACCTTGTGTATGATTTTCAAGTTGAACCATATATTCAAGATGAGACATTGCTCTTTTAACTAAATCTACATTTAAATTTGCATACGAAGGTTTTCGCACAATTAAACCTTGACTCCCCGAAAGCGATTTATAGTGCTTTTGTAACTGTAATTGTTCGTCATTCAATAACTCCAAATAGTTATCAACAAGAAACCTTCCATTTAAGGAAACTTCTTCACTTTCCCAAGATAAGGGTAAAATTATTTCAATATTAGGAACCTGCTGTTGCACTGCTAATAAAATAGATTTACAAGTATTTTCATAAAGCTCATGGACGCTCCTTTCTTTATAGATTGATAAACCATTATCATCTGTTTTTAAAAAGTAAATTTCTGGAAGTCCCGCGTTGTCGAGATTTAAGTTTCGATGATTATGTATAGCTTGAAAATTTTCTATACGAACACTTACTATTTGCCCTTCACTTATTTTCTGGTAATAGCGAATTTCAACATTGCCAGAAATATCCACCATTTCTTCTTGTAAACTATCTTGAGTATTGAATTGAATATGCGTTTGCAAGGTCAGTTTATATTTCAGCAAGAGACCGGGCTCTACCATTGCTGACAGTATTTCTCTAACATCGAGTTCACTTATTGCAGAGGCAGGAGTCTCCTGCATAACTACATTTTTCACACCCCACATGGTAAAAACAAATAAAGGTATCGACAAGCAGAAAAAAACTATGCGTTTCATGATAGGCCCTTTATCCCTTCTTACTACAGTTCTGCAGTTAAGCGTTCATCAATTAATGTAGTATTCTGATTAATGCCATTGAAGGAAAATATAGTCTTAGTAAATTTCTTATCACGGCGGAATAAACGTCTAACTTTAGCAAAAACCGATATTTTACCACTCAAAAGGTTAAGGTTATTAGATACCTTCAAGGCTGTTTCCAGCTGAGCTGCGAATGGATCAACAGCGGCTTTAAAATTTGCGGTTAGCGTATTTTTAAAGAAATTGAGGGACCCTTCAATACCAGCAACAACAAGCAACAAGTCGATACCAGCACTGGCAGTCGCACGTGTATTGACAAAAGGTGCCACCTGACCATCAATGCTTAAACCTTCCGCCTTATATTTGAGCTTTGCACCCATGGAACCGGATATTTTCCCACTCACTCGCACAGGAAGTATACCCAGAACGAAAACTTTCGATATACTTTTAGACCTAGTAAACGATTTACTCGCATTAACACTGCCATCTTTGGATACAAAGACGTTGGTATCAAGAACTTTTACATCAGTTCTGGTGGTCTTCGACTCGGAGTTTGAGCGTGTTGTTTGCGATAGCATAGTGAAACGTTTACCGAATACGACGCCCCCCCCAGTATAGGTTTGATCGATTTTAACTTTTTCCGTTTTACCTTCACTGTTAAAGTTTCCATTTTGAAATATTCCAAATGTATCATTTTTGCCAAAGGTACGATTAAATGATGTCGCTAGTTTTTGAGGTTCGATTGTTCGATTAGGACGCCAAGAATCAGCTTTTTTCTTTTGAGTTTTGAGATCCTGCCATTGCTCGATATCTTGAGGAACCTGAAGATCTTCGATGTTATTTCGTAAATTACTATCCCAAACTTCGCGAGTTTTTACTTTGGGACCGCCTCGGACATCATCATATAGATCGGTCACATTTCTTGTCCAATTATCTAGTTGAGGCCAGACTTTCTTAGCCCGCACGTTTTTGCGTCTAATCAATCTCCCTTGATTATTGTAAACTGGAAATTTTAGAATAGCGTTGGGATCGTTGACCTCATCTAGCGCATAACTGGTCGCGGATAACCCCAGTAGACTAAGGGCCAATCCGGCAAGAATATTCTTCATTGTCATTCTCCTAAAGGTATAGTGGAAGCATTCATTTCTACTTTTCCAAAAATATGACGGGATAGGAACAAAGCTTGGCTATGTTTCTATGATGCGAAAGTATACGAACGGGCTCAAGTCATTGATTTAGATCACATTCTACTCATCTATATCAGACATCTCAGCATACCAACAAGATAGAATAATTATTTTATTATAAGCTAAAACTGTTACTCTCTAGAAAGTTCCTATGGTAATTTGAGGTAGTTTTGCAAACTAAAGCTGAGGAAGCAAATCATTAAACAGGAAGAAATTAAATGTCGGTATGATTGGATTCAGCCACTCTGGACGCATATTTCATGCGCCACTTCTTCAGACATCGGAGCATTTTTCAATCAAAAAAGTAGTTTCTTCCCGGGTACAGGACATCAACAAGCTGCTTCCTCAAGCAGTGGTTCTGTCAATTTTCGTTCTTGAATTAAAGACAAAAAGAAGCGCACTTCTCAGTTCCTAAAAAACAGCGATCATTT
>JBNKNM010000278.1:0-6405 GCA_050293845.1 Pseudobacteriovorax sp.
GGGCACTATTACCTGATGCTTCATCTTTTCCCGCGTTACCACCTTTCCATCAGGGCCATGTGCAGTGACAGTTCGGGACATCTGGACTTCTTTAACACACTTTTTCCCAAGTTCGTCCCGTTTGACTGTCATAGTGTACGTTAGGTCCAAGGAGGTATGATGATGGCACCATTTCTCTAAAGAAATTTCTTCTAACCCAATGTCATTGCAGAACTTATCTAGAGCGCTGTGGTCGCTAATCTGATTTTCGTCAGCAGAATCATCTGAAGGTGTTTTATTCTGCTGCTCCGACACTTTTTATTCCTTCTCCTGAGGGACTGAAACACTTACAATAGCAGGCCTCAACAATCTCTCGTTAAGATGATATCCACGTTGAAACTCATCTTTGACAATTTCACTATCGACTTCACTATCCTCAAATTTTTGTATAGCTTGGTGACGATTAGGATCAAACTCCTCCCCTTTAGATTCAAAAGCCTTTAAGCCATGTTTTTCAAGAATCGAGGTCAATTGCTTAAATACCATTTGCGTACCTTCAATATAGGCTTCCAGGCTGGTTTGCTCAGTAGCTTCAGCCGCCTTCTCAAAGCTATCGAGAATGGGGAGTAAATCCTGAAGAATCTTCTCATTGCCAAATTTCAAATAATCAGAACGTTCTTTTTCGCTCCTCTTTTTAAGATTTTCCATTTCTGCAATGCTACGCAGATACTTATCTTTAAAACTCGCCGCTTGGGCTTCCATCTTGGTCAGTTTTTCCTCCAGATCCTCTTGGGGGGAGGATTCCGCCGTAGTTTCTTGTACTGTATCTGCTTCGTTAGCAGTTTTTTCAAACGTGTTTTCTTCTTTGTTCCCCTGAACAGACTTATCTTGATTTACGTTCATAAACCCTACATCCCTCATATTTATATCGACGACATGGTTTTACATCGCAGCAATATTCATATCAAGCATTTGTAAAAAGATGGAGTGGTCATTTAATAGGGTGAGCCCTTTACGACGCATGAACTTAATTGACATATTATAATTGTAGCGAAATGGTTTGAGGTATAGCTGGGAAAAGGCTGCCTGGCATACTGATAGCTTAAGTTGACAGCTTGGGAATCTAATTGATACAAAATTCTTCTCTTTAAAATCTTGAGATTTCTTAATAGAGTAAACGTAATTAGTTACAAATTTTGGACGGAAATACCTGTGGATCAAATCTCTTCTAACTCCTCCAGCGGCGAGAAGCTTGAGTCTGTTAACTTAGCCCCTGAAATAAACCCAGCTTATAAGGTTGCGACGCGGGGGATTAATATCGACGATATGGACCTTGTTAAGCGTCTGGATAAGTACTCGATTGAAGATGTGGTAGAACTTAAAATATCACGTTTTCTTGACCAGATTGGCACATTTTATCCGGAAAATTTACATGAACTCATCATGTCAAAGGTTGAAAAGCCATTGCTAATCCAAATACTTCGCAGGGTTGGTGGCAACCAGGTTCAAGCGGCTAAGATATTAGGAATTAATCGCAATACTCTCAGAAAAAAGATTAAATTATACGGTATTTAGTCTTTCTCAGCTCCCTCTTGAAAGAGGTTTTGGAAAGAAACATAATTGGGCTGATAAGCAAGTTTGATCGTTGCCGTTGAGCCATGTCGATTCTTCGCTACTAAAACTTCAGCAATTCCCGCCATTTCCGAGTTGGGATTATAATACTCGTCGCGATAAACAAACATAATGATATCAGCATCTTGTTCCATTGAGCCCGATTCCCGCAAGTCGGAAAGCTTAGGCCTTTTATCTGGCCTAGAATCAGGCCCACGGTTGAGCTGGGCTAAAGCAATGACAGGTACCTGTAATTCCTTAGCTAAATTCTTTAGCCCCATAGATATCTCAGAAATCTCCCTCTCACGACTTTCCGACTTAGATTGACTGGACCCCGACATCAACTGAAGATAGTCAATGATGATCAGGTCCAGACCGTTTTCTTTGTGGAAACGACGACATCGCGAGCGAAGCTCCATAAGCGATATCCCTGGTGTTTCATCAATGCCCAGAGCATGCTTTTTCTCGTAGATACGACGCGCTCCTTCCATGAGCCTGTCTTGCTCCTCATCCATCAGGTCACCCTTTCTCAATCGAGAAGAGTCGACACGCGCCACCGATGCTAGAATACGACCCATCAGCTGCTCTTTACTCATCTCTAGGGTAAAAATGACCGTATTCTTCCCAGCCATAGCAGCATTCGTAGCTATGTTTAGCACCAATGCGGTTTTGCCCATCCCGGGACGCGCCGCGAGAATGAGCAAGTCACTGCGCTGCAGTCCCCCCGTCAGAGCATCTAGGTCAGTAAAGCCGGTGGGAACTCCCGATAAAGAGCCGTCAGACTCAAGCTTACGTTGGATATCTTCGATCGTCGATTCCAGAACCTTATCGGCGGTAACAATACCCTGACTATCGTATTCTGAAGCAATAGCCAAAAATTGCTTCTCAACTCTTTCAATAAAGGACTCGATGGACCCATCAAAGGTTTTTGCACCCATAATCACTTCTTCACAGGACGATATAATGCCACGTCTATAGAAGTGGTTGCGTACAATTTTTGCGTAATGCTCGACATTTTGAGTGACGGGGCTATTTTCCGTCAGGTCAACCAAGTAGGCAGGGCCCAGATTTTTACTGTCCGCTTGTAGCTCTCTGAGCCTTTCGGATACAGTAACTAAATCGACCGACTCCCCTTGGCTAGATAATGAGTAGATTCCTTCATAAATTTTCTGGTGGGCATCGAGAAAAAAATGCTTAGGTTCCAGGATAGCTTCAATAGTGGTAAGGGTATCGGCATCACGAAGAATAGAGCCCAGCACAGCTTTTTCAGCTTCCACAGAATGCGGAAGCCGGTCACTTCCATGGGGCTGCTGTTGGCTCATTTTCTATTCTCTGCAAAGGTTCAAAAATCAAGGGGGGAAAGGTGCCCATAGGGCACTTTCTTATTGGGCTACAACCCAAACCTTAAAAGTAGCAATGACTTCAGGATGAATTTTAACTTCGGCTACGTAGACACCAACTTTACGAACTTCTTCAGCGAGTTTAATGTCTTTGCGACTAACCGTAATACCTTCGGCAGCCAAAAGTTCTTCCAACTCAGCGGTTGTTACAGAGCCAAAGATTTTTTCATCTTCACCCACCTGTTTTGTAACAGTAACAGAAGTCTTCTCAATTCCTGCAGCGATCTTTTTGGCTTCAGCAAGGAGTTCTTGCTTTTTCTTGTCTAGAATTTTCAACTGCTGTTTCAGGGCTTTTTGATTGCCCTCATTAGCAACAACAGCTATTCCTCGCGGAATAAGATAATTTCTGGCGTAACCAGATTTTACCGTGACAATCTCGCCAATAGAGCCTAAGGAGTCTACGTTTTGACTAAGGATCAAGCGCATATTATCTCTCCTCGGATTTCTGGACATCTTGCTTGGCTAGCTGTGCTTTGCGAGCCTCTACGTCAATATTCTCATCGATTTTAACAACAAGATGTCTTAACACATTCTCATCAATTCTTAACAACCGCTCACACTCAGCGATACTATCAGGAGCAGCCGTTAGGTCGTAAAACATGTAGTGACCACGGAAGTTTTTCTTAATGGGGTATGCTAGCTTTTTGGTTCCCCAGTCAGACTTCTTAACAATCTCGCCACCGTTACGAGCCAAAATTTCTTCGTAACCAGAAAGAACTTTAGCTTTCTCACCTTCTGGTAAGTCAGCCTTTGTGACAAAAGTAAATTCGTATTCTCTTAACAAAATTAACCTCCCTTATGGATTAGCAGCCAATTACCCGTAGTAATTAGCAAGAGAGAAGAATTACCTACTCTGTTTAAAAATGGAATCAAGTCGCACCAAAGCGCCTTGTAACATATCCTGTTGTAATACCTCAATTTCTGTGTCGGAAAAGCGGCTTAATACCCAATGAGATACCTGCCCGTCTTCCGGACTTTGGGGGCGTCCCACTCCTAGCTTAATCCTGCTGAACTCACCAGTTCCAAGCTCTGCGATAATACTTCTAATACCGTTATTACCACCATGTCCGCCACCGGTTCTTGCTTTGACCTTACCGAAAGGAACATCGATATCGTCATGGAAGACGATGAGATTTTCAACGGTAAGTTTGAAGAACTGTAGTGCTCGCACTACCGCCTGACCACTAAGATTCATAAAGGTCTGCGGTTTAAGCAGCACACAGGTCTCTCCCAAGACAGGACCTTTGGCAAAAATGCTCTGAAATTTGCTCCCAGACCAGGCTATACCACAGTCACTAGCTATTTCATCAAGTAATAGAAACCCCGCATTATGCCGCGTCATCTCATACTTGGGCCCCGGATTACCAAGTCCTACCAATAACTTCAAGGCAGACCCTTCTTCAGCTTAGGCGTAAACCAAATCCACATGAAGCGCCACCCTTTTGATCGGATCAATACAGATCTCGTGGATTTTCACTAATTTAGTAGCTCCATCCAAAACCAGGTTAAATTGCTTGCCTTCTTTGTAGGCTTTGCCAAGCCACTTTGGATCTAATTCCAAACAGGTACTTTTACCTTTTTCCATCAAGTTAGCTGGAATTTTTCCATGATTTCTCAGCTTACGAGCATACTCTTTTCCAGTCTTGGCCCTTAAGACGGCTTCGATGGTGACTAAATTGTCAGACATATCAGCTCCTACTCCAACCTCGCTCGAGGCACAGTCTAGGTGTAAACAAATTATTTTAGATACTTATATCTAGCTCAAGCTTTATCTTTAGGTAGACAATATGAACTTGAGCTAAGCTTTATATAAGGAACCTTCAAGGCATGCAAGTGCCTTGTGGATAAATATGCCCCCGAACCGAAATTTTCACCCGACTTTGCGTGACATACTTCGGAAAAGTTCCCTCTCTAGCGGCCCCCTCTGATGAGGTCATTTTTCGCATCCGCTTAAACTTGTATCAAAGGTCATGATTATACAAATAGGGAGCTGATGGAGCCAGCATTGTGTATGCGTCTTATTGCCTTAGCCAATAACTCTGATAGGCTTAACTGCTTTATTTTTTCACACATCTGAGCCTCAGAAGTTAAAGGGATCGAGTCTGTAACTACTAGTTCCTTGATGCAGGACTCAGAAATACGTTGGATAGCTGGACCAGATAATACAGCATGTGTAATTGCCGCACTTACAGAGTTAGCTCCTTTTGACATCAAAGCATCAGCAGCTTTGCACAAGGATCCTGCCGTATCGCAGATATCATCAATGATTAAGCAGTCCTTGCCTTCCACATCTCCAATAATATGCATGACAGCACTTTCGTTAGGGCGGTCACGCCGTTTATCGACTATCGCTAAACCGCAATTATAATATTTAGCCATAGCCCTCGCCCGCTCCGTACCACCGGCATCGGGGGAAACCACAAGAAAATTCTCTGAAGGCTGAAAATAAGGACCAAAGATCGGCTTGGCAAAAAGATGATCAACAGGAATATTAAAAAAGCCTTGAATTGCTGATGTATGCAGTTCTAACACGAGCATACGATCGATACCGGCTACTGTGAAAAGATCAGCCACAAGTTTTGCTGAAATCGGTGTGCGCGGAGCACTCTTACGCTCCTGGCGGGCATATCCAAAGTAAGGGCACACCATAGTGATACGCTTTGCAGAAGCACGGCGACAGGCATCGACCATAATAAGCGATTCCATGAGATTCTCGTTGGCTGGTGCACTGGTTGATTGGATAATAAAAACATCCCGTCCACGAATATTTTCATTCAGCTCAACCCGGGTTTCTCCATCAGAAAAGCGGTCTACAATGGCATTTCCTAACTTGACATCAAGGAGTTCGCATATTTTATGCGCTAGATTTTGATTAGACTTCCCCGAAAATACTACTAAATCGTTCTCCATGGCTGATCGGTCCTTCTAAGATTGGCATGACTTGTATTAATAAAAGCTACAAAGCTTATACTGGATTGATCTGTGTTCGACGTGGCTGGGGCGGCAGGGATCGAACCTGCGAATGCTGGAATCAAAATCCAGTGTCTTACCACTTGACGACGCCCCAGTTATATTAATGATGAAGTAGTCATCCTCGATGGGACCCAAAAATACCCTAAACAAAGATTAAAAGTCAAGGGTCCTGACTTTAAAAAAAATGATTTTTTTCTTAGCGAGCAGGCGGCAGAAACTGGTGCTGACGGTGGTCTTCAGAAAAAACAGCCCGGCCCGTGCTGCCATATTTCAATACCCATGCCCCTGACCATTGCTCTCCTTCAAGCAGCTTATCGGTCACCACATCAACCACCATTTCGCGAAAGACTCTTTGGACCCCCCTTCCCCCATAGGTACTAGATAGTCCTATTTTAGTAATCTCCTCCCGCAGATCGTCATCTAAGCTGATGCGTAGATCACG
>JBNKNM010000279.1:0-6386 GCA_050293845.1 Pseudobacteriovorax sp.
TTTCATAAGTATCTCCCTTTGTTTGTTACTGAGGCCAAAGTAGATAAGTTGCCTAAAAAAGTCTAGGCTTACAGAACGTAGTGTTCTGAGAGCCCTAAGCTTAGGGAACAACATGTTCTCTAAAGTCATAAAACATAATGTTATTAATAATATAACTGAAATAAAGATAGTCCAATGTTATACTAAAAGAGTATACAACGGAGTCGTTAAATTTGAAAAAATAGCCAAAGTGCTTCTGGAAAAAAACTAGCTTCAGTTAAAACGAGTGGTAGACACTCAACTCTATCTCAGCGAAAAGACTGGCCTCGGTAAGTTCGGCTTTCGCATATCTAATTGCACGCTATTCTCAAAGTCTCTAGAAGGGACTTTTGCACAACAAACCAGCCTAAGGAAGGCTGTTATGTTTAAATTATCGTGGACACACAATCTTTGCAAGATTGACTCAGAGATTCTACGTCGCTGAAATGCGACTCCATGGAGAGGGTTCTGCAGCCCTCCTCTCTGCCTCTAGATCCCTCTTATCCAGCTATTATTTAATCAGCATTTTTCCCAGACAATATTCCATGTTTGCGTGCCAATAGTACCATCAAGGGAATCAGTTCCAATCATCCCAAAAGCATCGGTTGCCGCGTCTTCAAGATTAGATAACTTAACGGCAGTTCGAATATTAATAGCACGTTCGTTTTCGCAGGAGGACCAGTAAAGGCTGGTCGGTTCAACAGTCTGGATAATATGATAGGTGCCTTCTTCAGGCCCCCTTAAGGCTTCGACAAAATTCAGGCCATTTTGATCACCCTGGAAATAATAGAGTGCTTCTTGATTAGCCTGAATACCCTCATCAAGACTGACATAACCTCGAAACTGAAATTGAATGACAGCAAATCTCCAACCTGGAGTATGCTGCAGATTAAGGGTTACTTGGCAGGCTTTACGGCTCTCGGCCCTACTGATTCCTGCACCAATTTCCGCGATATACTCATAAAAGTACAGGATGAAAGACTGTCCATCCGGGGAAAGATTCTGCTGAACACTACCTAGTGGGCAACCTGATCCGTTAGTCTGCAGATTTACAATTTTGATTTGCTCTGGTACGTTGCTAATAACTGTATCTTTTGTGGTTAGCATTTTATTCAAGATAATTTTATCGTCGCTTCCCCCCTTACCTTGCCCTACCTTGGGGAAAATGCCCCCAAATATCACTAAAAGTATTATCGTTATAGATCTCATCTGTACCTCCCATCTACTACTTATTATAAGGAAAATATCAGAAACTGATATTGGCACAATGGAACAAGAACAGCACAAAGAACAATTAATAGGTTTAACGAACAGTTTTATGTAAAAATTAATAGAGGGAGGACCAATACAATCATACTTGCCTACATACTCTTACTGGTTTCGCATGCAGCGAGCTTCAATAAATTTCATCTACAACAAGATCTCGGTGCGGCAGAGAACATCTGTTGAAATCAAGCATAATAAATTGCTAACATTTATGTTATGGATCAGTAAAGCCACAGAAAACAAGCCACAACTTGCCGTTCGCGAAAGATTTGAATAGTATTTTATAGTATAACATTCACAACCTTTTTAACCAGCGTTCATTATATCTTAAATTCTATGCATTAGTTTTTAAGCTAAACTTAAAATTAAGATTACAAATATTTAATTAATTTTAAACTTAAAAGTGAGATGGGATCATGAAAACAATAATGATTGATGATGAACCGGAGGTTTTACTAACGTACAATGAATTTTTGAAAGAGCTAGGATATCCTGAAGCGACTATGGTTTCTTCTAGCGCGCAGTATAAGGATAAAGCGGAAATAGACAAGCTAGTTGCGGAGTATGACTTAGTGATCTGTGATGTACATATGCCCCATGTCCTGGGTAACGAAATCCTCCAGCACTTTGTAGCGGCTAGGAAAGCATCAAAAAAAACCCCTGCTTTTATCGTTATAACCGGAGTTCCTCCAAGTTATTTTCCTCAAAACGAATCAGGTTGGGGTTCGCTGGCAGCTGCCGATGAGATATTGGGCAAACCAGTTGAACTATACGAGTTTAAACTGGCCCTCAAAAAACTAGGCTTTTCCCCGCGTTCTTCAGCGTGAGCGCACCCAGCTTTTATTCCACAACAGAAATATACTAGTAGCTAAATTGACAGTGGTAATGAAATAAGCAATTTTCAAGTCCGCGGAGCTTTTTAATAAAATAAGGCTGCTAAAAGTCAGCATACCAATTATGAGTGCTTTGTGGAGTTTCATAGTTTCTCCTTAAGTGTCACAAATACATATGCCTATATAGCACCCATTTAAACTCCCGTCAAACTATAGGAAAATTTTCTGGACTTCTTATGCTATTTTGGTAAGTTAGCCATTCTTAATGGGAGGAAAGACGTTGGAACAACCCTTAATTTATCATAATCCAAAGTGCTCAAAAAGTAGGGCTACCCTTCAGTTATTAACGGAAAGAGGCTATCATCCACAAATCATCGACTACCTCAAAAATCCTCTTTCTAAGGAAATGCTCTCCAATATTCTTACCATGCTCGGTAACGACCCCCTTAAGATGATACGAACTAAAGAAAGTATTTTCAAAGGGTTAGGCTTAATAAATCACAAGGACACTGAAGAGCTTCTAGCAGCGATTGCTGACCACCCTATACTACTGGAACGGCCTATAGTTGTTTATCGCGGTAAAGCTGCCATCGGTCGACCACCTGAAGCCGTTCTTGAAATTTTAACCACCTAAAACTTACTAAGTTTAGGTGCGTTACTCTATGCCAAACCAGTAAGCTGGTTTTTAGACCACAAGATGAAAGGTTTGCGTACAACCCGACCGTTGGTATTTACAACTACTCTTCTTATGGATTTGCAAGATATTATATGGATAGCATTCAATTCGTACTCAGCTGAGGAGCCCTGGTTTGCAAAAGAATAGTAAAATCCTGCTTGTTGCTTTCGTTACTGTATTTCTGGATCTGATAGGTTTTGGAATCATTATTCCTATCCAGCCTTTCTACGCTGAGCTGCTAGGAGCCTCTCCAAGCGTGGTAACTCTGTTGGGGGGAAGCTTCTCCCTTATGCAGTTTATCTTTGCCCCCTTCTGGGGCCGTTTATCAGACCGTTGGGGCCGTCGTCCCATTGTATTAATTGGTATCATTACAAGCATTGTTGGCTACACCATTTTTGGACTTGCTGAAAGTTTGCTTGTTCTTTTTGCCTCTCGTATGCTGACTGGCTTCGGTAATGCCAATATTGGAGCCGCACAAGCTATAATTGCCGATGTAACCGATGAGTCTAATCGAGCTAAAGGGATGGGGATCATTGGCGCAGCATTTGGTTTAGGTTTTATATTTGGCCCCGCCCTGGGAGGAATTTTGGGGCAATACCACCCGACCTATCCAGCATTTGCTGCTGCTGTTCTTGGTGTAATAAATTTCGCACTAGCATTTTTTCTATTGCCCGAAACCAATACAGGAAAAGCGTCTGCTCACAGCCGGGCCCCCCTCAATTTTTCCTCGTTAAAACAAGCCAGTCGTTCACCTAATCTGTTACCGATGCTAGTCATAACCCTGCTGACCATATTATCCTTTGCCCTCATGGAACAAATTGCAGGACTCTTTATCGAAGCCACCTGGGTGCATCCCCATTCTAGTAGTGGAGGCGCATTAGAAAAGGCTACCCGCATTACCTCTATTTTCCTCGTATCCGTTGGAGTTACCGCAACTATAGTCCAAGGTGGATTGATTGGAAGAATATCAAAAAAAGTAAAAGACCACAAAATTTGCGTTGGTGGGTTATTGATACTCACTATCGCTATGGTAGCTGCGCCCCCACTTATTGGAGCTAAGTCATGGCCACTATTGATTCTTTCTGGTGTTCTTCTTGCTCTAGGGATGGGCCTATTCAATCCCGCTACCACCGCCTATATCTCAAAACTGGTCCACAAATCTGACCAGGGGGGCGCATTGGGGTTGAATCAATCCATGGCTTCTCTAGGTAGGGTCATTGGTCCTTTGGTTTCAGGATCGCTTTTTACCATAGATTTTGGTCTTCCGTTTTACCTAGCCGGTAGCTTAATATTTATTGCCCTGTTAATTAGCTTACGACTTTCAGATCCTGAAACCGTGAAGAGTTCCTAGAACTCGATGTTTCAGATCCCGGTTAGAGTTTATCCTTCGACAGGATTGTTCTTTACGTCACCAATACACTCATTACTATCATCTTCTGCATTAATGAATGAGTAGGTCAAGGACTCTGGCAGGTCACTGTCGGAGTAGACAAAACTCGCTACATTGGAACTCATCGAAAACTCCCATATTCCATCTAAGTTATCTCCTCCATTGCTTACATCAGCCAAAATAGCTATTTTGGATGTCATATTTGAGTCTTTCAAATAGATTGAACTGCTTTGTTTAAAATTTAAGGTATCAGTTTCACTAAAAGACACTTCTGCTCTTACGATACGTTCTGTCGATGGTGGATTGGTACCAAAAAATACCGTATATACCACTTCAACTTCAACATTCAGATCTCCATCGCCATATAGTAGGCCGTTATAAAGCGTCTCATTAGCATCCGCAGAAATAGTTGTGGTACAAAAGAAAAGGGAATTGAGATCCATGTTGAACTCAGAGGCAATCAATTGGTACTCGTTCTCGGGACTAGCCCCTTGGCCACCACAGCTAACAATCCCTGAAGCTATGAGAACTACATAAAGCTTCTGACTAAGCTTCATACCTACCCTCCCTTATTCATGTCCATGCACACTCACTGCAATCAAAGAATGCTGCAACTCTCAGCTCTATATTATCATAGCAGTTAAACCGGAATCCGAAAAATTCTTCGTTTGCTGCGTTATGCCAACCTTTTCGAAACCCTCACTACCTTAGAACGCTGTGGTTTAGTAAGGCTTCATGGATGGCACCCGAAGCTGTTTAGAATTCATTAAAATTATTAAACTTATTTTTCAATTTTGCCGATCCGGGGTTAAAGGGTGTCGATTACCGCCAAATTTTTGTCACATCGGTAGTTAAATGGTGAGCTTTTAAGCCTACTCCCTGGGCTGCTGCCACATGCTGGGGACTATCGTCTATAAATAATGTGCTAGCGGGTTCCAGCTGATGTCGACCGACCAGTTCCAGAAATACCTCGGGATTGGGTTTCCGTTTTCCCATGAGATGAGAATAGTAGACTTGTTCAAATAGACTTTCAAATTCTTCAGGACTCCCAGCAGCCTTCGTCATGGTATCAGCTATGGCCCTGAGGTGTATGTTGTTGGTATTACTTAACAGAAAAATTCTCGTCGTTTTTGCTATCGTTTGCAAAAGCTCGATCCTATACTTGGGGATACTTCCCAGCATAGCGTTCCAGGCATCGTCAATTACTTGGTCTGTCAAATCACTAATGGTTGCATGACGACGGATTGCATCTCGAAACTCATTATCCGACAGTTTCCCGGTTTCAAAGGCATCAAATAAATCAGCTTGGTCTGCTTTTGAGAATTGGTACCGCTTATTGGTCCCTATAAGGCGTTCTAAGGCACTACTAGTACGCCTGTAATCGACATCAATGATGACCCCCCCAAAGTCGAAAATAACCGCCTGAAACTCGTCCAATCGATACATCAAATGCCGCCCTCCTTTTTTCGTAACTCTGGTTGCGGTTCTCTTTGCCCTACAGTTTAGAACTATGTTATAGCAAAGCCCTATTCGGAAAAAAAAGCAAGGAGAACCCCATGAACAAACTTCACTCCTGGTTCAGTACTGTGGTCGCATGTACTTTTGGTCTTAGCCCTTATCTGATGGCGAAGCAAAAGGATACTTCCAGCTGGGATGTAAATAATCCCCCAGGACAATTTAAAAGCATCCAAATAAACACGGATGAGATGACCTGGTCTAATGTATCCGTAAGCCCTGATGGTCGGCATATCGTCTTCGATATGCTTGGAGATTTATACCTCGTATCCATCAATGGTGGCCAAGCAGAGGCTTTAACTACGGGATTAGCTTGGGATTTCCAACCAACATACAGCCCTGATGGCAAGTCTATTGCCTTTATCAGCGATCGCGTAGGAGCGGATAATATTTGGCTCTTAAATCTCGCTACTAAAGACTTAAAGCAGGTAACGAAAGAAACTCAAGACTCATTACATAATCCCTACTTTAGCCCTGATGGTCAGTTTATTGCTGTCAAAAAAGGTATAGTATCATCTCGTAGTATCCCAGGAGGGGAAATATGGCTCTATCATATTGAAGGAGGCAAAGGTAATAAGGTACGTGAGCTACTCCACGGTAAAGGAACTCAAAAAAATATAGCTGAGCCTGCCTATTCCCCTGATGGTCGCTTCCTTTACTACAGCGTTGACGCCACCCATGGCCGTGT
>JBNKNM010000280.1:0-6357 GCA_050293845.1 Pseudobacteriovorax sp.
TTAATGATATTCCGAAGCAAGGGTCGCGAAAATTTGATCTAGATGGTCGATCTATCGCTATTTTTCGAACTGCATTTGATAAATTTTTTGCCTTAAATGATAGCTGTCCTCACAAAAAAGGGCAAATCTCTGAAGGCATTGTCCACGGTAGCAATGTAACCTGTCCCCTCCATAATTGGGTAATCAACTTAGAAGATGGCAGGGCTCACTACCCCGATGAAGGACGGGTTACATGTTATGCAACAATGGTAGAAGGTAATAAATTATTTTTAAAGTTAGCTCATGATGCATAAACGGAAAATAAGTACAACCTGTGCTTACTGTGGGGTCGGGTGTGGGTTAGATATCGTAACTCATAAGAGGCGGCATCAGGTATATGGTGACCCCACCCATCCAGCCAATTTGGGATCACTTTGTCGCAAGGGAGGTACCTTAGGACAAACCATGGGGCATGATGGTCGATTGCTTTTCCCGTCTATTGATGGCAGTGCTGTCAACTGGGGGAAGGCGATTACGTATGTCGGCCATGAGTTCAAACGATTGATCGACGAGTATGGCAATGAAAGCATTGGATTCTATATTTCAGGTCAAATGCTGACTGAAGATTATTATGTGGCAAACAAGCTTATGAAAGGTTACATCGGGACATCAAATATCGATACGAACTCACGGCTCTGCATGGCATCTACTGTGGTTGGCCACAAAAGGGCTTTTGGTGAAGATTTGGTTCCAGCTTGTTATGAAGATTTAGAGCTCGCTGAACTGGTTCTCATTGTGGGATCAAATATGGCTTCATGCCATCCGGTGCTTTTCGAAAGGTTGAAAAAAGCTAAGACCCAGTTAAATTCAAAAATAGTCGTTGTAGATCCGCGAGTCACGGATACGACGGCAATTGCCGACTTACATTTGCCATTGGCCTGCGGTACAGATGTTGCGCTGTTTAATGGCCTATTAAAATTTTTGAAAGATCAAGGGCAATTGGACTTCCATTATATGGAGTTTCATACCACTGGAATTGCAAAAACCTTGGCAGTAGCCGAGCAATATACTATACCTATGGTCGCCAAAATATGCGAATTACCCGAACGCTGCATAGTCGACTTTTATAGATTGGTCAGCAATTATCCGCGGACAGTGACCGTGTTTTCCCAAGGTGTCAACCAATCTTCATCGGGTACCGATAAAGTTAATGCCATTATTAATTTTCACTTGGCTACGGGTAGAATTGGCAAACCTGGAAGTGCTCCATTTTCCTTAACAGGACAGAATAATGCTATGGGAGGGCGTGAGGTAGGTGGTTTAGCTAATCAACTGGCTGCCCATATGGATGTGAGAAATCCAGAGCATCGCAGTTTAGTTCAAGAATATTGGGATTCGCCATGTATTCCTGAAAAAAATGGATGGCAAGCAATTGATATGTTCGATCGCTGTCTTAGTGGAGAAATCAAAGCTATCTGGATTATGGCTACGAATCCTATTGTTAGTTTACCGAACAGCGGCAAGGTTGCAGCAGCCCTTAAAGCTTGTAAACTTGTTATCGTGTCGGAGTGCTTCAGTAGCTCTGCTACATTGGATTTTGCAGATGTTATATTCCCTGCTAGTACCTGGGGCGAAAAAGATGGTATGGTGACTAATTCGGAACGTTGCATATCAAGGCAAAGATCTTTTACCTCTCCTCCTGGGGATGCCCGGGCAGATTGGTGGATCATTTGCCAAGTGGCTAAAGCTATGGGATATATCCATGGCTTTGAATATAAGCATGCTGCAGAGATATTTCGTGAATATGCTGGACTGACCGCCTACAAGAACAATGGTCAGCGGTGTTTGAACTTGTCTCACTTGACTAATCTCTCCCGCGAGGAATATATGAATTTTCGGCCACAGCAATGGCCTTTAGATTCGCAACCGGGGGAGCCTAATAAGCGCTTATTTACCGACGGCAAGTTTTTTCACGCGGATGGTAAGGCGAAGTTTATCCCAGTGGAGTATAAGGAAAGTATACAAAAATCATTGGGATCTCCGTTGATTTTAACCACAGGACGGGTGCATGACCAGTGGCATACTATGACTCGGACTTCCCGGGTTGCAAGCCTCAACCAAAGTTCTGATGAACCGCTCATAATCATCCATCCTGATGACCTTAGAAAGTATAATATTACCGGTACTCCGTTAGTAGAAGTCGAAAGTAAGCAAGGCAATTACATCGGTAAGTATCGTGTTGATCTAGACATTAAACCAGGTCACATTTTCATCCCTTTTCACTGGCAAAAGGACTACGGTGAACCAGCGAAAGCGAATCGTTTGACAGCGGAGGTATGTGATCCCTATTCAGGGCAGCCAGAATATAAGCTGACACCTGTGGATATCAAGCCTTATTTTGTACTATCTCACGGTTTTATTGCTACTAGACGTCCCTTAAACTCACTTCAAGATGTGTGTTTTTTTTTGACTATTACAGCTCCAGAGTTTGCTCGTTATGAATTGGGGTTTATCGATAATGTACAGGTAGCCATGGAAAAATTAAAAAAATCTTTGGACTTTTCAAATAATGAGGACTGGGTTTTTTACCACGATCCAGGTGGTTGCCGGCTTCGTGCAGCTTGTTTTGTTGAAGGAAAAATCGAAAGCATGATTCATCTTGCTGGGAATAACAATGTGGTCGGAGGCCGTGATAAATTAACAAATTTCTTTAAACGGCGGCGGATAAAAGATGAGGATAGACTCACAATTTTTACTCCTTAGTATCAATGGGAGCGGTACCTTCGTATTGCGTTAAGTGCAGTAATACTTGTAGCTATACCACTAGTGCCAGGAGATTCATACGCTTATTTCTAAAAAGTAATAGGAGACTTCACCCTAAATTTAGGGAACACTAAGCCGATACTCCTCTGCCAAGCAGGGAGGGTTTTAATGAGATATTTGAAGCAGGATTTGAAGTTTTTACAGAGTAAATTAAAGGATAGCTATCCAGATATTGCATCACAGATAGTAGGAGAGCTTGACGAATTTAGTGAGATTCTAAAATTACCCCCTTGGCGCATGTTGAATGCCATTAGAAAATATACAGGGGCGGATATTCCTTTTATTGATTCCATAATTCCTCGTATACCTTTAGTTGCAACTGCAGATAAAATCCAGAAAGTAAAGTCTTGCTCTCAAATTGAATTTGATGATGAAGTATGGGTGTACATTAACGGAGTTATGGTTGATAAGGAAATGCTAGGGATACAGGGAAAGTGGCTTGCAAAAATCATAGGTAAGAAAATATTGCTTTTGCACAATCCCACTGATGGATTAGGTCTCGATTTGTTGGAGTCGTTTTTAGGCCGAAATTTTGGCATTGATGCCATACCTGTTCATTGGATCACAACAATCTTAGAAGAGTTATTTACCTGCTTTGGGGCCAGAAAAATCAATATAGTGGCTCATTCCCAAGGGTGCATCATTTTAGGTAAATGCCTGCACCATCTGCGACAAGGCTATCCTGAAATCATAAACTCTCTGAACATATTTACCTTTGCTAGCCCTTCTAAATCTATCCCCAAAGTAGCTTTCGCCGAACACTATGCTAATAAATACGACTTAGTTGCTCAATTGGGTGTCCTTCATTCGGATGTTCCCTATGAAGGCCAAGTTTATATCAGGGAAGCCCGTGGGCATTGGTTTAATACCCACTACCTTTCTGCTTTGTTAAATGGAGACTTTGGTGAGACCGAGCTTTATAAGTTAGTAAAGGGTTGCTCCCCTCATACATCTCTAAAGTTGGCTTAGTAGCAGATTTCGCAATGCTTACCTAATTTAGGTTGTTTAGAACATCTGTCTGGAGGAGGTAATAATGTTTCAAGGCCTGAAATTAATCAGATGATGAGTCATTTCTTCCGAGATCGTTTCCTGTGTGGGTATCGCTCAAGCAGCGCTTTTAGGAGTTCTCATTATGACTCCCCATGGAATCAACACCAGTAATGGAGTGGTGGGTAGTGCAGGTGTTTCAGTTATGCCAAGTCTATCAAACGATTTTTCCAGCAAAAGACTAGATCACAAGGGCATCTTGATACCAGATTTACTTCCGAACTTTTTCAAAGTAACGAACAAGGTTGGTTCGTTGCTTGTCGTCAGGGTAACTACCGAAACCTGCTTGGAGATTATCTAGCATATGCTCCACCTTTCCAGTTCCAGGGATGACACAGGTCACTGCAGGATGTGATAGGACATATTTCAGAAACAACTGTGCCCAGCTTGAAATCTGAAATTTGTGCTGTAAGGTTTTGGCAATTTGCTTTCCCTTAGTATGTTGAAATAGCTCACCTTGTTCAAAGCTTTGATTGGGGATCACAGCTATTTTTTTTTCAATCGCTAGGGGTAAGAGCCTTTGCTCGGCTTGTCGGGTTATGATCGAGTAAGGAATTTGTATGAAATCTATGGGATAGTTCCGCATAATCTGTTCTACAGCAGAGAAAGCCTGAATGGTATAGTGCGAGATACCAACGTATCTAAGAAAGCCTTTTTCCTGTAAATTAAAAAGGTTTTTTAGTTGGATCTTCCAGTCGACCAGATTATGCACCTGATAGAGATCAATACGAGTCCTTTTTAGGTTTCGCATAGAGTGTTTGATTTGAGCTAAACCCTCTTTTTCTCCTGTTGTCCATACCTTTGTGGCTACAAATACCTTACTTTGTGGGGAAATAGTACTTAGAAGTTCTCCCAGAACTTTTTCCGACAGCCCATACATGGGAGATGTATCGATACAACTTCCCTGAACTGCCAATAAAACTTGTAGAACCTTCAATAGCTGCTTCCGTAACGCAGGAGTTAGGGTATGATCGAAAGTTCTGTAAGTTCCAATGCCTACTTTTCCTAATGGCTCTTGAGTCTTAGGAATCTTGGAGTGATTCATTTTTGAAGGAGCTGCAGCCTTCAATTTATAGAAATCATTTATGAAAGCGTACATTACTGGCAAAGTAGCCATGTTTTTTAATAACTGACGGCGTGCAAAGGAGTTTGCTTTCATCATGTCTTCCGTGAACTCGTATTAATCTTGACTGATTAATAACTATAGCAAATGTACTTTACTATATCTATCCCAGGAAGAATATCCTCTATATAGAACTAGGATCTGAATATTTCGGTCAGAAACAAGTGACTACAACAATCCAGGTGAGAGCGGTTCATGTCCTGAGACATACTCAATGGCTTTTCTAACGATAAAGTTGGGATTTCCCCATTTGCTGATGGTTCCAAATATATTTGCCAAATGGATTTCGCCAATGACGTCACAGCTATATAGATTGTTTAGGCTGGAGCTAATGATGACTACAGGAAGGTCAAAATAGTCTTTCATGCGGGTAGCAATTTGCAAGGCATTGGTGTCATGAAGGTTGTAGTCTATGAACGCAAAGTCATAGCGATGGCAAGCAATTTTTTTGAAAAAGCTTCTTTCGTTCGTGGCATAGTCGCAGTTGAGTATTTTACCGACATTTTGCCGAAATAGTAAGCAATAAAACTTGTCGTCATCAAAAATAATAGCACTTTTATTATTGTTTAACTCCACCGTATTTGATGCAGGATTGTGCTGAGCCGTTGTACTCACCACAGTATTTGTTAAAGTATTCATAATGATCTCCTTGTTTTTCCACTATTGTCTTTGGGCTCCTATGAGGAAGCCAACTTCTGAACTTTCGACAAGTTTAATGAGTATATTTATTCATGCGGTAAATGTTTTATTAAGTCACGACTATAGGGTAAAGGATTGGAAAGGAATAAAAGGGAGCTAATCATAAGAAATATTTACTATTGATATAGGCGCTGGTAATCACTTATTAAAGATTAGTTGTGATGAATCTATAATATGTCCTTTGGATTTATTTAAAAACTAATATTCGGTAAGAATAGAAAACAAACATCTCATTTTGAAATTTTCTCAATAAATTTAGTAACTCGACGATAACTAAAATATGTGTAAAATCATCAATTGGTAAGACTTGAATATAATATTTAACTTCATCCTATTGTATTTAACTCTTGTTACTAGAGTAATTTTCGCTGCTAGTAATCTGGAAGTTTCTGCAGAAAAAATTGATGGCATCGATATCAAACCATACAGTAAGAGCTATATAGGTCAGGAATCCAGAAATAATATCTTATCAATCCATAATGATGTTAAGGAATGGAATGAAATTAAAGGTGAGATGAGTTGGGGACATAGCAAATACCCTGTCTGGATCAAAGTAGAGATAAATGCTTCTTCTCCCCGAAGAATAGTTTTTGATCATCTTTATATCCATACCGATCGTGTTGATGTATATCATGTCGTTGCTGATGAAGTCATAAGTCATGAATTCGGTGGTGATCGTGTGATCT
>JBNKNM010000281.1:0-6350 GCA_050293845.1 Pseudobacteriovorax sp.
AAAATCAGTTCAATTGATCTGGGCTTAAATACTCTTGGCCTAATAGCTGACAAGAACTGCGGACATCGCCTTCGGTATCCTCGTAATACCAAGTTCTTGTCACCACATTATTAAGATCTTGGCGGCACCCTCCCTTTAATTTTTTACCCTCAATAGAGGAGGGGCAACTACCGTCTCCTATTTCGTTGAATTCATTTGTAGAAGACTTTTCAAAGTTGTCGATAAACTCCTGATCATCTGTTTCATAATCACCGCAAAGTATTGGTACTGAGGTAAGTTTAGAGATTATATGTATCGTAGAAATGCTTTTTGTTACTGGATGAATCTTGGCTATTGTTTTCTGTGGATGGTTCATCATCGGTACTGTTTCGGTTACTTCCTTCCGAATCGGTGGCGGTACTGCCTTGCTTATTGGAATGGCTTCCCGTAGAAGTACATATATTACCAGAACATACAAAGGTTGAATCACCATCTGCCGATATAGTGCCGGAAGAACAGGAAAATAGAAAATTTACGAATAATATACTTAAATAATGTTTATTTTTCATAGGTAACCCCTACTAGAAAATCTACTTGCATTGCTGAATTAAGAATTAGAGTCCCATAGGGTCCATAGTCTTGAGGCATGAAATCTATATTCGATTTTATATAAAATGAGTTGGTTTTATTGTATTCATAATCTAGGCCTAAACTTGTAGAATACTTTTGTCGGGTGGCGTCGGACCTTTGCGAAGAAGAGGCATAAAAGCTGGGGCGATACTAGAAATCTAGAGAACCTTTAAACTCGCTAAAACAGTAATAGGAATACATCTCAAGATCAATGGTGTTTTCACTTTTTTCTACAGAACCTTTATTATCTTTTAGTTTTAATCCAGCAAATAAACTCCAGGTATTGCTTTGAAATCCAAAGAGGACTCTATTGTATCCAGAAGTCACAATCGGGGTCTCTTCACCAAACTTTTTAGGCTTGCGATTTTCAACGAACAATTGATATTTCTTTATATTAAATAAGATAGACGGGATGTAAGAAAACGTTTCAAATTTTTGATTTGTACCGTTTTGAGAAATTCGGACCATATCGACTTTGAAATCGGACCCCAGGCGCATCCAATCCGTAACTGGTAAAACCAGACCAAAGTTGAAGACTTTGTGGTGAAATTTAGTTTCTGTTTCTTCGCTAGCAAGCTTTTGGGTCGATATGGTGTCCTCTTGGCTGAAGTTTGCACTAAATCCAATAAGACCATTCCCCTGGGCCTGGTATAGAGCAACCCGTTGAAATAAAGTTTGTCCACTATTTTTAAAATGCTAGTCTGGAAGCTGAGAAGATCCCGAAAGGAGACCAAAACCAGCCTCAGCTGCGGCAATACTTCCATGATTTTGTGGGAGTTGTATGGAAGAATAAAGACCCGAAGATAAGGGAGGACTATGACTCTCCAGGGGGAGACATCTTTTCTTTCTTATCCATAGATACAGCATTTGTCTCGGTTGTCGACTGAACATTCAACTCTTGATTAGATAAGTTTGGAGTCATTGCCTCTTGACCATAATTAATATGGGAAGCTTCAGCTACCACGAGTAGGAAAACAGTTGATCTAAGCATTTTACCATCACCAGAATTAAAGGGGTTTGATGGTAATATCGGACACTACTACCGATAAACTAAAATATTATACTAATTCTTACGACTAGTTTTTATCTTGTGGCGATAATGGCTAAAATTAGGGGAGAAGAATGTAATATTTGTTTAATTAAGTTGAAGTATATGAAATCGGCGTCGAATTTTGATTCAGATTGATCGTAGGAATGACTGATTTTTCAAACTGGGAACCTTTAAAACTGACCATCTGACACCCCGGTATCTTATTAGGATGCTCAAGGTAGCAGGTATTCTAAAGCTACAAGTTTGCGACGGAGCCGTGTTGGTAAGACTAGGTGAAGTATTGAGAATAGTTGCGCAACTAAGACTGTTCAATTATACGTAGTATATATACTACGTATAATTTTCGCGGGAATGTGGGATTCAGTATAGATTTTATAAATTAAGATTTAGTTCATTCTAAATATATATGTTAACTCGTCATTAGTTTGTAATAAATACTACTAACAGATTTAGCCCCAGTTTCTGGGGCAAAGGTCAGCCTAAGAACATTTATAGCTTACAAGTGTTGTTTAAAGGTTACTAAATCAGAATATAGACGAATTTTTGTTTTGATGTTAAGTGTATATAAAAATCGACTAGCGACCTGTATTGATAGTAAAACTCTCTTGAAGAGCTATTTACAAGATTATTTTAGGAGTACATATGAAAGCTTAATCTACATAAAAAGGCTCCATCGGCTAGAGTTAAACTCTAAATATTTCCTTTATAGAAACCAAAAAAGTTTCATTAACTTATTAAGGAGGAAACTTGCATCAGAGTTTTTGCGGTTTAGTTTTTATAACAAGCCATTGACTCTTGCTTTCTTCGACTCCCAAGAAAGCTATGTGACGAGACCGTTCGCTATTTCGGACTCTTTAAAGGAGCAAATCGGCCTACTATTAACTAAACCAATGATGATCTCACACTGGACTTAGTTATAGGTTTTATTCCTCCTTATTATTGAAAAAGTGGAACTGTAGAAAAACAATAAATAAAAAGGTTTGAACTATGAGGTATACTCGAGTAACCCGGTATCTTTCAGTACTGATGTTCTTAACAACGTCACTCCCCTTGACTTCTGTAGCTGCTGACGTCAACAAAACACCATTGTCCCGAACCCTTTCAGTATCGTTACCACCGACTCAAACAATAACTCTACCAAGGGTCGACAATGAGCAATTAAGAAATCGTGATGCTAGTTCCATGCTGCTCAACCCTGAAACTCCCATACTGCGCTACGCCGAACCAAGAGCAGTGTCAATAGAACCAACTAATAATTGGACAAGTACTACAACTTCATTCTCAGCAACAGAAATTTCTGTTTGGCGAATCGTAGTTAGATCGCCAGGTGCCTTGTCAATGAACCTTGGCTTTTCTCAGTACTACATGCCTGCGGGTGGGGCGTTGTTTATCTATACACCCGATTACCAACAACGCTTACCAGCGTTCACTGCTTCCGACAATGAGGACCACGGCCAGTTGTGGACTCCCATGTTACGAGGTGATGCAGTGGTCATCGAAGTAAACGTACCTACTGCAAAGCGTGACTTCCTCCGCTTGAAATTAGGTTCTGTCAACCACGGGTATTTAGGGGAAAACTTGAAAAGAAGCTTGCGCGAAGCAGAAATACTTTCCGGCTCCTGTAATGTGGATGTAGTCTGTTCTGAAGGCGAGGCTTGGGACCAACAAATCCGCTCTGTCGCGGCGATCAGTGTCGGCGGCGGCATATTCTGTACAGGAGCTGCGCTCAACAATACTTCCCACGATGGTCGCGGACTTTTCCTAACAGCCAATCATTGTGAAATCAATGCCCAGAATGCAGCCTCAATTGTTACATATTGGAACTTCCAGAATAGTTATTGCCGAACTCCTGGAAGTGGTGACAGTGGTAGAAATGGCAATGGAGTTTTAACTGACTTTAACACTGGCGCATTATTTAGAGCTAGCTACAGTGCATCTGATTTTACCTTAGTAGAATTGGATGACCCTCTAGACCCCAGCCATCAGGTCTTTTTATCAGGTTGGAACGCTAATCCCGTTATCGATACTCCCGGAATAGCCATCCATCATCCTAGCGGTGCTGAAAAGCGCATCAGCTTTGATAACGATTTAGTAGTGAGGTCAGACTATCTAGGCAACTCGAGCAATCCATCTGGGAATCACTTGCTCATCAGGGATTGGGATCTTGGCACAACTGAAGCGGGGTCCTCGGGTTCGCCTCTATTCGATGAGGGGCATCGGATTATAGGGCAACTACACGGCGGTTATGCTGCCTGTGGCAATAACTCGTCAGATTGGTATGGAGCCCTGGCGGCCAGCTGGACCGGAGGTGGCACCGACAGCAGTCGTGTAAGTAATTGGCTAGATATGGAGGGCACGGGTGAATTGGCTATCGACGGTATCGAGTCATCTGATGGAAGCGGTATCAAAGAGCCGAATGCGGCCTTTGGCTGGTCTTGCAACGAGCAGAGCTGTGCGTTCGATGCTTCAGGCTCAACAGATAGCGACGGCAACATTGTCAGTTACATTTGGGATTTCGGTGATGGTACCAGCTCTACAGGGATAAATCCGAACCACACTTATAGTAGCTCAGGATTTTTCGATGTTACCTTGACAGTGGTTGATAATGACGAGCAAAAGGATTCCACCACTCAGTCAGTTCCAGTAGGCGATATTAATGGTGAACTATTGAACGGCGTTCCCATCACAGACTTATCAGCCCTGGTTGGGCGTCGGCAGGAGTTTTTCATTCAAGTTCCAGCCCATGCGAAAACTGTCACCTTCAATATCACTGGTACAAGTGGAGACGCGGATCTATATGTTCGTTTTGGAGCGCCGCCCACTGTCAATACTTACGACTGCCGCCCGTATGAGTTTGGGAGTAATGAAACTTGTTCATTCAAGGCTAAAGCTGGTATCTATTTCGTGATGATACATGCCTATAAAACATTTTCTGGAGTCTCAGTGGTCGCCAGCTACGATTAAAGGACAATTTCCAGAGGGAAGTATTTCGAAGTTTCCGCAAGAAGCCGTTTTACAGCCCTCTGGAATTTATAACATCTAGGATGACAAACCAGATCATCTGCGTTGTCACAATCATAGGCTTTAAATCGCTCTTGTGGATTAGTTTTCATGGATTATAAAGCCTTTAAATCTATAGCGAATTCTCCTGAACTAGTTTAGTCGATACATGCGACCTTGTTTTCTGCATCATAGTCTACAAAAAAAACAGGGGGCACCTTCTACGGCATTCGTAGGAAAATTTAGGCTTTCCTATCACCTACTCGACTTCTTTTTCAGTTATGCCAATCCTTACTGGTCCGACTAAGTTCATCGGTACTATTTGATATTTTTGCATTATTTACATTCTTATGGCATCAATAGAATCCAACATCACTGATAATTCTGTATCATATCTGATACTTTTAGCCGGTATGTGTTCATTTCCAGGAATCTTCCTTAGAATCTTTCTATGAAGTACACCCGACCTAATGGAGGATGCTTCCCGTCGGCTCCTTTAACTATGGAACCCACTGGGGTTCTACCTTTTAGTCAATTGACAAACGGCTCAGTTCAGTTAAAATCGCTGGGAAACGATAGCTATTTTATGGGGAGCCCATTATCAATGAAGCCAATTTTGCTAGTACCTTTAATAATGTTGTTTATGATCTCTGCCTGCCAGTTTGAGAACGACACGAAAAATCCATTTGTTTATAAGAAGGCGAGTCTTCAAGATTTTTCTAGTTATATCAATAATAAAGACCAGAAAAGCCAAGAAAAAGTGATTCTAGTCAACTCCTCTTACCCCCTCGAATTGACCCTGTACCAAGGTGGTCAGTTTTACTATTTTCTGGAAAATCTCGGAGATGGTACCGGTCATTGGCAATTTAAGGAAGATCATCTCTATCTTTACGCCGAACGAGATATGTTCGTTATGAAGTTTAACATTCACCAAGCGGAAGGCCTTAGTCTACCGGTTGTGCAGTTCAACGATCGTTTTGGACCAAAGTACCTAGAACTTGATGAAAAATAGCTGACCATCCTATCAAGCCCCGCTGGCTGCGGTTAATTTTGGTTACAAGTTCCAGATAGTCGATAGGTTTAGAACAGGTGTCGGTAAAGCCCAATCTTAGAAGGTTTTTTTTGTCTGTGATGTTAGGATTCCCACTGATCCCAATAATGGGAACAGCGGTGGTTTTTGGGTTGCTTCTGAGTTCAGCTGCAATCTAAATACCGCTTTTTATCGGTAGTCTGATGTCTAATAAAAACCAAATTTGGTGTCAGCCCCGCCAAAAGCTTCCACAGCTCAAAAGAGCTTTTATAAATGTCGAAACCCAGGCGACCAACTGCTCTCGGGTCAATTGTGTTACTAATTCGTTAAATCTTATACTATGATGAATTTTGCCATCCCCAAAGTTTAAATCTAAAAAAGATTTCTATACGCAAACCTATTCTCAGCCTGAAAAGAGTTTTAAAGTTGAGGATGGCAAGCTGAAGCTTGCATTTGGAAAAGGTAAAAAAGCACATCCGACTAGTCAGCAAAAGCTGGTATTAAGCCAGTGGATGGGTTGTGCTCGATTCATCCGGAATGCCAAATGTGACGAGGATAGATACCTTGGTACCTATACCTGTAGGTACATGCCTTGCGGTACCTATGCTCCTATGGGCCAAAAATTTTCCCAGTATAAAGACGGTCAGCTATCCCCTTAGT
>JBNKNM010000282.1:0-6348 GCA_050293845.1 Pseudobacteriovorax sp.
ATGGACTTGGATTTAAAGGCTTCTGGACAAGCCCCTAAGACGATCAGGGGATATGAGACTATGCACATGATTAGGAAGGGACAGGTAGCGCTGTCCCAGGATTCTCATATGGAGCAAGTTAAATTTATTGAAGAGATCTTCGGGATCGCAGTATAAACAGCTGGTTTATGTGAACTTTCGTCGTCGTTTTCCATCAGTTGCACCAAAGCCAGAAGAACTGGAGTTAACACCGAGAAGGAAATTTTTCCGATGAAACGAAAAGTCCGGTGAAAATTTCAGACTTGTTATATTTATGAGTAGTGGCGATTATTAGTTTTAAAACTTAGAATCAACAACGTTTATTAGTTAAGATCGATATTTAATAAAGTTAACAGAAATTATTTCGGATTTTTTTTGAAATTAAATTTACGTATTTTCTAACATAGATTGATTTATTAGCAACTTGAACTTAATGCGTTTGGCCAACTCATCGTCACACTAAATCTTCCGATAGGTATTTTTACTTATCCTAAAATCTATGTTGAGAGAAAGTACAGCTATGAAAAGTAAATTTTTTGTGCTTCTGCTATTTTTTACTTATTCATGTAAAGGTAGTAGAATAATCACCGCTGAAGAAACGTACAGCTATGATATTGTAGGGGGAAATGTTGATGTAGAAGAAGAATCCCTGGGAACTGATGATATCAAACCTAAAGTTGAAGAGTTTTCTATAACTTATCAGATTGAAGGAATCCCACAAGCTATCCATAGATCATCGAAATTAACTCTTTCATTTCGCCACAATGGTTTGTCTGCCATATACTATAGCTTGGCTCCAAAATGTAACATTGAATGGGAGTATATCGATCTTTTTCAACTTCATATTCCAAATGATCCTTTAGAATTAAATTTTTCAAACCTTCACGGGACAGTTAAACTATGTTTACGGGGAGTGGATTATAATGGGCTTATCGAACCTGAAGTAAAAGTATTCGAATGGATTCAAGGATTTCCTGATCTTATTAACAATACTTTAAAATCTGACTGTGAAGTCATTGACGATGTTGAATCTTTTCGCGTTGCTATTCGCTTATCTCAGCAAAAACCAGGGGAACCATTAATTCCTAAAACGCAGAATGAGCTATATAATAATGGGGGTTGTCTAGGTTCTCCCCTTGCTTCTTTACCATTAATTATCGAAAATGTTTCTCTAGAAGAGTCAGGAGTATCGATGATAATTGACGATCAGCAATGGTACCTAAAATTTGTGTTTAATGAAATTAATATCATTCAGCATTTTGAGCAAGAATTGGGACCTTTTGGGACGAAAGATCGCGTCTTTGTTTTTACAAACAACTTATAGCAAAGATCATAATTTTGAGAGATTGAAAGAAAACCCACATTCCAATTGTTGAGGGTGTGGGTTTGTCGTAGTAAGTAGACTCTCTCAGATAAAAGCCTTAACTTCCATAAAAGTCTATGCGCTACAGCTTACAGATTCAATCTCGGGGCCATTATCATCGCCTCCCTCTGGATCAAGATCGATGGCAATATTCACAAACCAACCAATTGAAATTGTTAACTGGGTTCCTTCTAAAGAAATAGAGTTAAGGTTTCCTAAACTGGTAGATATTCCAAAAAAATCGATTTTCAAACCATCGCTAAGACTGCGAAGGTTTTCAGCACCAACAGTATCATCAATATTAACGTTGAGGCTCAAACTACCAAGAATGGGAATGTTATTAACACCAATGGCACAGGTAAAGGGTGTTTCCAAGTAGGCTTCGGCCAATGTCTCTCCACTTACAGATCCTAATGCTGCTACACCCGATAAGCTACCGACAATAACTTTTAACGCATCACCATATTGGTCTTCGGGTAGTACAGGATTGATGATGGTGGCTATATTTTCAATATTACTGTCTGATAATTGTAGGCTAAGTAACTGTCGAAAATCAAACTTGTTCGAAAACAGGACCTCTTTAAGTGCTGCGACAACATCTTCGATACCTGCAATTGAACTAGTAGTCCCATCGTCGAGAAATTCATAGGGAATGCCCGAAATGTAAGTATCACTGCCTTCGACATCGAGGTAGCCGAAGTTAGCAACAGATAGAAAATCAAGTCCAAGAGACTCTGATTCTGAAGCTATGGTTACACCACTGAGGGCAAAACTACCTGGAGACTGAGGTATCAAGCTCACAAGTTCATCGAGAGTAACAGTTAATCCTCGAACAGTTAGGTCAGTAGCGGTAGAACTTTCGAGAGTAATGTCATCACTATTGCCGTATATCCCTGTCCAATTTACTTCACTGACAAGTTCTAGGAAGCCCTGTAATTCCAATGTCAAAAATAAGTTTTGGACTTCCTGGGAATCGTATACTTGACGGTCAATACTCAAACTACTAGGGCTGTTCAATATTTCATCGAGACTGCCAGTGATGGCTTCCCAAGTCTTTTGTGGTATGGATTCTGGGTCTTGTGGGACTAAATCACAGTCTTCTAATCCCCAAGTGGTGCACCATTGATTAAAATCAAGGTCGTTCATTGACCTTAATGCCGATGACTCTTGCTGACTACAAGCCGATAAGCTCAAAGCGCAAATCACTGCTGCAAATTGATGATAGTGGCATTTCATGGATACCCTCCTTCAAGGATCCCAGTTAGGGAAATATTCAGTTTTAAAAACAGACAATTGTTAAGAACTATTAGCAATAATGGAAAAAAAAGCAAGCACACTTACCGTGAACATCTCAACATATTAATGCTGGCTCACTATTTTTATAGCTATTTTTGCTCTCAAATTACTGACCATAAAGAGTTAGGTAGCCTCAGCAATTACGGATAGTTCCTGCTGATTAAAAAAACTAAACTGCTTTTTTGTTGAATATAGTTGGAATTGAGGCGCCCTAGAAGAGAGGTATGGAAATTTTATTCACTGAAAAAATGCCGTCCAGGAGTTCGCTAAATGACCATTTTTCTTAAGGTCTCTTGCGGGATGTATCGGTTAGAAAATTCATCCCGCAAATCAAGAAAACTCCCGAGCAAACCAAATTGACGACTTGTGTCGGTTTTTTACCTAGAAGCCCTTAATTTTGTTAACCCGGGTCACGTCATCAAACCCATCTGCTTACTCCCTTCAAATTGTAGGTAGTATTGCGGTTTGTTTTACAAACGACGCCCCACAGAAAAACTGAACTTTTTACTAGCTCCAGATTGCTCATTGATGACTTCCAATACAAGGATATGGTCTTCACGGTCATCAAAACGCATCAATACTGAACTTCCTTCTGTAGTTTTTCCTTCAAAGGACCATCGATAAGTATAGTCAGTAAGGTTAATATTTGGGTTGCTGATAATATTAGGTCTGGCAATAACAGAATATTGAATCACACCATTGCTAGTAAACGCTGCAAGGTCGACAATATCAGGTATTTCTCTTTCTAACCTTGATTGGCTTAAAGAACCTGCTGAGTTTTTTAGAACGTCTAAAGAGTTTTCAATTTCTTCAGGAGCACCTACCACCTCTCCACTTTGGTTAAAGGAATTGGCATCGAGTAATGAAACTGGATGCATGATTGCCTGGTCATTAACGATGTGACGCGCGCCCAGTGAATGAGCTATTTCATGGGCTATGGCTTGGATCAATAATTGCTTTGAAGCTTCACCACTGCGACGATTAAACTCTCTAGAGAATATAAAAAGAACATCGGAGCCAGATCTATTACCTAGATCTAGTGGTGCCACACCCAAAACTCTAGGTCGTCCTGTGAAATTCTCACCCCCTACATGGACTCTTGAAAATTGACCCGACAGCGGTTTATCAAGAGTAATTCTAATATCAACATCAGGAAATAACGTAATTAATTCTTCAATTATTTCCCTCTTTACCTCATCTGTTGGTCGGTCAAGGTTAATATCGTCGGACGAGAAGGCAGGAATAATTGCTTGAGTCAAGTTCGCTCTAGCTACTATAAAGGAATCTTGCTCACTAACCCTTGCCCCATCAAAGTCAATCCAAAACACACCATTGAATTTACCTGAACCCAAAAAGTCTGTTTGATTTAGTTCAAAGGAAGGAATCTCGTTATCAAAGTCAGATACTTCATCGTCTTCAGGCCATGAAATGCGAATAATTTCATGGGAGGGCTCTTCTTTTGGACTCTCACACGAGATTAACTGTAAAAGTAAGGCTGAAAACAAAGTGATTGTAAGATAGTTCTTAAAGTTCATTATTTTGGCATCCCATATCTAATATATTGTTTTTATTACCTTATTCTGGACAAAAGCAGATTTGGAATTTCAATAGACGTTCGAATTTTGCACTGCCATTAATACTACACTTGCTTGATATGTCAAGTTGAAATATATCTTAAGGATAGATTGGGTTGGCAATAAAGTGAGGAGCTGCCATCGTATATAAATAGCAGAAATTAGTCATAGCATTCATCCGAGTTAACCTCATGTTACCTTGTAGTGAGGCATCGAAGTGACAATCACAATGACTATGGGTGACAAAAAAAGGAGATTAGTAGAGAGTTAGGCTCTCTACTCCGAAAATCGAAGAATGCTAGATTTCAAAGGTTGGGACACATAAATTAATGTTTCTGAACATCTATAACATAAGCAAAGTGATAAAATCCTGCTTATGCAGGTTATCTCTGACAAACATTTGAATTTCGACAGTCTGTCAAGACCGTTAAACGTCTTGGGAAGCCTTTACAGTCTGGCAAAATTCCGATATTAGAGGTGCCTCACATGTCATGAAATATCATAGCTTGTAGCCTACTACACAAGAAACCCAAAACTATCCGACAATATTATTATTTTAAAGAATTGAGGATACTCTTGAAATTGAGGAGATAGTTACACCACGATTTGACCCACCAGAAGCTGAGCAACCACCGTTTGTGTGAACAGAAATAAGACGTCCTTGCCTATCTAGTACACCTGATCCTGAACTACCACCCAGAGTATCTAAGCTCGAATAAAGAAGGAAATTACCTGAAACACCTGAAACCTGACCAGCCTCAACTTTCTTTTGCTCTCCTGCTGGGTGCTGGATAATTGTTACAGTACTGCCTCTACTAGGAATACTTGTAGATACATTGGCAAACCCTCGAACGTTACCACTAGCATCTATACCAGTGCCTGGAGAGTCCTCAAGCTCTAAAATGGCAAAATCCAACGAACCTCTCATCTCAAAACCGTTTTCTACAGGTGCGCCCACGACTGCATGAAAATCCCAGTCACTACTTTCAACACCTAGCTGGTAGTCAAATACGACAAATGCTGGTCCTGCACTTATACAGTGACCTGCTGTTAAAAATAGGTTATCGGAAATTAAGGTACCGCTGCAGAAAGGCCTGTTTTCTGAGTCGATGATAATTCCAACGTGACTCTGGTGGTTTGCAACAAAATTTGTGCTAACTCCAAGACTGCCATCATACTGCAAAACGTCCTGCAGGTCGTTAGTACTGCCACAAATTGATTTTGGCTTACTAATCGTTTGCTCTTGGCCACAAGAACTGATTGTTATCGCTGCTAATAGACCTAATCCCATATTTTTGATTGATTTCTTATTGATGCTTTTCACAAAAAATCTCCTTCAGAGTATTGACTGACTGGTCAGTTACTACCATGAAGTTTAAAAATCAACAACATAGAAATGAGAAAAAATAAAAAAATAAATTAGTATAATTCAAAAATGCTATATAAAATCAATTTTTCATCAGACTGAATTCACTGAACGAAGGCCCAAAAAGTGAGGAAAAGAAAAAGCGATACTAATCTAAAATTCGACTACATAAATTATCCAGTTCAGATTTTATAGCTGGGAGCAACATATAAACTTTTTGACAGAGATGTGCATCAAGGTACTTTGTAAAAGTATCCCACAGCTAAATAGATGTTATCAAATAATGTAGGCTGAAGATTCTAATTATCAAAATAATATGGATCTGTCACTTATGTTATCGAACCAAAAAAAGCTGGTGTTATCAGATTTATTGACAATAGAAGACTCGAATGAGGAGAAAAAACGTTGAGGGGTAAAGTACTAGCAAGGAATGGTGATTTTTATGCAATCCTGACTGATAATGGTGAATTTTCAGTTTTAGAGTCGGCTGATAAGCTATAGATTTTGAAGGAGAGCTGTTTCGGCATAGTTTTTATCCTCTTGGTCAATTTTCAGCTCGAAGTTATATTCCTAAGAGCCATGGTAAGAAAAAGACCGTTATCCATACCGGCAATGCTATGCAGAGACCAACAGCCCCTTACTTAACCGACAAAAGTGACATTCGGCGTATATGGATCCGCCGCTGTTACCAGCAAAAATTATGAAGAAAAAATTGGTTACTCCCATATATT
>JBNKNM010000283.1:0-6328 GCA_050293845.1 Pseudobacteriovorax sp.
CCAAAAATCAAAAAACTGCTCAATCGGAGGGTCACCTATGGATTGGCAAACACGGCTCGTCACGGTTTATGTTATGAACGGGAATGGATCTCTAAGGATGGGCTTTCCTAGGATTTCTAGTTTCTTATGACCATCGAATGAATATTCAACAGTAACATTGACTATTGCACTAAACTTCCAGTTCTTCATAGCATTTCGGGTATTCTACCACATCACTTTTTGGCTCATTATATCTCATCAAATATCAAAATTAAAATGGATCACGTACATGAGGCAATTTTTAACCAAAATATTTTATCCAATACATATAGATTCGAAAGAAAAGAAAATAAACGAGAACTATTGAATCACATTACTTAGTATTGAATTGGCCTGTTTGGTAAATATTAGACTGGGATCAATTGAGAGAGGATATGCACTTGCTTTAGAAGATAGAATCTTAGAAATTGAATCTCAGCAGGAAAAGCCCTTTCATTACAAGAAGTGCCAGGAGAGAAGGCTTTACCTTTCCCACAGGCTCACTCCACAACCCAGTATTGGCTTATCCTTAGAACGGAACAAGGACTGATGCATCATAACCTTCCTGAAGCTGATGGCAGGATTTTCCAAATCTTATGCAAATATCCCCTGCCCCAAGCCCTACAAAAGCTAACTCTTGAGTCTGGTGAGGAAACACTAACGGATTTACAGCGAGACATCAAAGACTACATGTAGCGGAGTATGATCTAGGAGCTTTGGTTAGACTCATAGCAATGTACGATTGATGGTAAGGAATTTGATTTTCAGCGTCACTAAAACTGAAAGCGACCACTACCATCGGCTTTTGACAAGAATGATAGAATAATAAAGAAATGCCTTTACCTTATCACCCCGAGATTGCAATATCTTAACACAGAAACACTGCAAAATATCCAAGGTTAGACTCTTGGTGAAAGAATAAGTTATATTGGCTTACTGTCAACGATTTTCCATTGAGGCTGCAAATTGAATTTTGACGATTTTCTAAAAGTTAGTGTGATACTTTGGGCTCTAATCGACCCGATAGGTACAGTTCCCGTGTTTATTGCCATTGCCAAAAGACATAAGGAATCTGAAGTTTTTAAACTCGCCCTGCGCGCCGTGTGTGTGTCTTGGGTCGTTCTGATCTTTTTTATGGTTTCGGGAGAATATATCCTAGATGCAATGGAAGTACCCTTATCTGCTTTTCAGATTTCAGGGGGGATAATACTGTTTCTTTTCGCCCTTTCCATGATTTTTGGAGAAAGTAAACCTGAAGAGGAATTGCATTTAGCGAAATCAGTCAAAGATAGTGCTGTATTTCCTTTAGCTATGCCATCTATTGCCTCACCAGGGGCTATCATGGGCATCATTTTGCTTACTGAAAAACGGAGTTCCAGCATGGAAGCCCAGCTAATGGTAGCCTTAATCACGACGATCACACTGATGATTACTTTCATGCTTCTATACTCCTCAAAGTACATTCAGAAAGCCATCGGTGATTCAGGAGCTAGCTTGTTGAGTCGTATCATGGGGCTCATTATTTGTGCTGCGGCAGCTAAGTATGTATTAGAGGGTGTGAAGCTGTATTTTTCACTATAATTTCAAAATGATACTTTTTTGAGTCCGTTGCAATCAAGCATTTCGCTCAGTACACCACATAGAATTTGCGAACGTAACAGAATGCGCTATCTGATTAGCAGCTCTGGGTAAGTTCTAAACCTTCCTCATCACCTCGAGAGATTTTTGAAGTAATTTTCAAACTCTTCTTCGTAAACAATTATTTGCCACCAGAGTAAAACTCTGGTTGCCCACTAACCCTTCAATACGCTGAAAGGATGCGGTTGCCCGTTACTTTAGCCAAAACAAATATCCAGCCACGGCTACTGTTAAGGGGGGAGGAGAGTTCGGGGATACTATAGCCAATAGGGGATCGCTACATACCAGCCTGGAATCAATGCCACGATCCCCAGGGGATTGGTGTTCCCCCACAGTTTTCCCCCTTGATGGGGCAAAGTGTTGTATATATTGCCAATCAGCTCAGATCTTTTGCTGATAAATCCAGGTCGGGAGATCCACTGGCATTCATGACCCATCTCAGTACCAAGTTAATCGAGGCAGAAATTGAGACCGTTGCGAAACATTACGGCAAATAATGGGAGGAAATGATGATGGAGCGGCAGATTATAGTTCTCTTAATAGGCATGAACGGTGGATATAAGCCAATGATAACGCCTGTTTGGATTCTCCACGTTACTTTCGAGCACCCCCTACGGCTATCATTCCCTCAGGCCCTTTTGGAGATGCGGTCCGGCGTGGCATGGAACCTTTATCCACACCCAAACTAAAGACTTTGTGGGTAATAGCCATAAATTCGTTAACTACCATGTTTTCAAGGGCGCCTGCTTAACTCGTCCCCCATGTGGGCAGCCTGGACGGTCTATCCTGCCGTTCGCAAGAAGAATCAACATATCAATACTATCGAAGAGCACCTGCGGGGTTGCTATAGCTACTCGATGAATGCTCAGGACTCCCCCCGGAGCCAGGGCCCCCCTCCTGGTGGATCTTCAGGCCTATATGTTTTGGATGGTAAAAGGTGTGCCTACGGGAGAGTCATTGCAGGGTGCGGCTTTCCAAAGCTAGTAAAACCTAAAACTGGCTACAGCCAGCTACGGGGTGCTACCATCTACAAAGAAAAGTGTTGCTCTGTGCCACGGTGAGAATGGTGAGGGTCGGACCGTAGGACAGGAACAGCAGTATCCGCCCTTATGGGGGGCGAAAGCCTTCATTGGGGTGCTGGTATGCATCGTATCAACACTGCTGCCGGGTTTAATTGGGCAAATATGCCCACAAACTAGCCTTATAGTCTTAGCCAGGAGGATGCCTGGGATGTGGCGGCCTTAGTCATGTCCCATGACTTTCCAGAAGATCCTCGCAGGAATGAGTTTGGCAGCAAAACCAAGGAAACTTTTCACCAGCACGAGTGTCTTTACGATAGCCAATGATAAGCTTGGACCCTTAAAAACACTGGCGGGTCCTGTAACAGATATTTTCACATTGAGTCTAAGTCCCCATTTTTGTATAACTTAATAGTACAGCCGGGGGACATTTCCATATTGCATAAATACATCATGTTGCAGCTAGGGTTAATTTCTATCTGTATAGCCCTGCTAGGGTCACAGCCGCTGTATGCCACGGACCATTGCCGAGGCCTTAAAGCTTTAGAAAAACAAAAAGTTATTGAGCTGAGTTTGGTAAAAGTGGAGCTGGAAGCCATAGGTACCATTATCAAGCAGGATCTTGCTCTCTCTGCGGAGCTCTTTACCCAGCTTTTTCCAGGCGTAGATCCAAGTGTAACCGGCATTGCTGCAAACGTTGAAGCTCTGAAGCAGGCCCGTATTCAAGGGCAGATTCAGTTTCAGGAAGATCAATCCAATGATCCCTGCTTCCAGTCCCATCATTCCTACCGCGATCTTGTGAAGAATCTTCAATCTTCTAGGGATGAGGTCATCGGACGTAAGATCGCGTTGTTGCAAGCTTTCGGGGAGGAACTAGCTGATACCCAAAACCATGACATGCGTGCGACTATTAACTTTTTCGCTGGTTTGGAGCCTGGTCAGCGAAAGCCCTTTGAGCATCTTCATGAGGTTTATCGTAGTATAAAAACCCATGAGAAAAATTGGCTTCAAGAGATCGCGCGTCGCACCGAAACCAGTCGTCAATCCATAGAGCAGATCAATAAGGTGCGCGGCAAAATCGAAGAGGGCTTGATTCATAATAGCAAGGCGACCTTGAGTTGCTACACCACGATTAAATCTATCTGGCAGAATCTCGTAGATGAGGGGCTTAGTATCTATCGCATGGTCCAATCAGAGGATCATTTTAGCCTAAAGAAATCGTCTCAGTTTGCTATGTCCCCTGCCATTCAAGAAAAATATCTTGCGCTCACCCAGGTCATTGAAAAAAAAGTGGATCAACTGCAGGAAAGAAAGCGTCAGGCATTTGAACAGAATATTCGGTCTTATTTCAAAACCTTAGAAGACGTGTCCCAGATTAGAGCACGGTTACTTACTCATTTGGATATAAGTTTGATTATTCAAGAGTCGGGTGCTGATTTTCTCGATGATGTTTTCAGGGAAATCATTGCTGTTCCCGCTCGATTTTTTGGCTTTGTTCACCGACGAATTATCGAAATCTTAGATGACCTAGATAATGGTATTGTTGGGGTATGGAGCCTTTCGCAAAAGTTAGTTTTTTTCATTCTGTTACTGGTGATTCCCTATACAGCCCGAAAACTGACCGCATTTATTGCAGCAAGCCTGGAGGGGTACCGCAAAGAGCTACTGTTTTCACGGCAAAAGAATCGCAAGAAAGCCTATCGTAAGGCTATATTTTTTTTGAGGTTGATTCCTTACATTCCCTGGTTTACCTATTTTTTGGTGGTTTATGTTATTGGGTACATGATTAAGGAAACCTCTTATCAGGATGTGCAGATCGTGCTGCCGATATTTCGTTATTTTTTTATTTATAAAATGTTTCGATTGGCAGTTCTAGATTTAGCAATGTCGATACAGTCAATTATTTTAGTGGAGAAAATAAACACCAAAGTCCTTGTAAATAGATCGACGAAGCTTGTAGGTCGGTTTTTTTTGATTTCCTTTATGTTGCTTCACCTCACAGAATCAACCGTCGACCAAGGGCTTATTTACGGTCAACTTTCGGTGTTGATGGCAGTACTAGGACTGCTGGCCTGCGCTTTTGCAGCTTATGGTTGGCGTGAATTAGTCGTACCCCTCTGCGGCAAATCCTTTCCTGAAGAAATGGCTAAAAGATTACAAAAGCTGTGCTCGGGACGACTTTCTATCATCTTTTGCTTGCCTGTTTTTTTGATAACGCTCATTAAAATTACTCTGAATTTTATCTGGGAATGGATATCTGAGTGGGAGATCAGCAAAAAGTACTTTGCTAAGTTGTATCGTCGGAAGATAGAGTCCTTGGGAGAGCAAACAAATACTCAACTGGTCCCACTGCCTGATGAGTATGCTAAACAGTTTCAGTTTGAGCAGAAACTCGATCAACATGTTCTGGTAGCTGCAAATCAGGAAAAGCTCAGCTTAATTTTTAAAGAAGTCGAAGGCTGGATGACCGATGCTGAGGAAGACCAGTCTGTGGTCATCTATGGGGATAAAGGCATCGGAAAGACCACTATTCTAGATAAAATTGCAGCTAAGTTTGACCAGCTTCATATTGTACGGGCTTCAGTGCCCGCCAAGATAGCTGATAAGGATGCCTTGGCTAGCTTTATCAGTGCGACCCTAGGCAGAGAAAAAGGAGATAATCTTATCCGTATGGTCATGGAGTTTGACAAAGATGGCGATAAAAAGAAGTTGTTGCTAATCGATGATGCCCATAACCTATTTCTTGGTAAGGTGGGAGGGTTTGAAGCCCTTAAAGCTTTTATTAATCTGGTCAATTTGAACACGGAGAATATCTTTTGGGTGCTCACCTTCAATTCCTATTCATGGTTTTACCTGAAGGGGGTTTTAGGGGGAAGCAATTACTTTCGTACCGAGATTGCTATCGAAGGTTGGTCAGACAAAGGGATAAGAGATCTTATTTTAAATCGTCATCAGATTTCAAACTACAAATTATCCTTTGATCAGATCATGGTGAGCTCCGGAGTCGCCCAACAAGGGTTTTCACTGGAGTATGCCGAAGAACAGTTCTTTCGGCTGCTATGGGAGCAAGCAAATGGCAACCCGCGGGTGGCCCTGTACCTTTGGCTAAATTGTTTGAGGTTCAGCCATGGCTCTACTTTGAAAGTTGGCCTACCTGAAAGGCCAAAATTGCAAAAATTCAATCAGTTGGATGATATTTCTTGGTTTGTGCTTGGTACAGTCGTTAGCCATGAAAACCTAACCCGTAAAGAGATAGCGGACTCTATCAACATCGAGGTGAGTGAAGTGAGTCACTCCATAAAGGTTGCAGTGGAAAACAAGCTTCTCCATCGAGGAAAAAGTAATCGCTATCGTATCGGTTTTGTCTATCAGCAGGATCTAGTAAGACAACTTAAAATAAAGAATTTTATTTATGGAATCACTTGAACTATCCCAGCTTAATGCCGTTCTTAGTATACTGAGGATTGATCGGGTTATCGCTCTGATTATTAGTTTCGTGGGTCTAGTATTTATCGCTCGAAGTGTACAAAAGGCTAGCAATAAATTGCAGAAAGCCTACCCAAGCCGCAGGGTCTTAGTACTACAGATTGCCACTATTATAAATTTTTCCCTCTATATTGGTGGGAGTGTTTTACTGGTCTATGGGATACTGC
>JBNKNM010000284.1:0-6321 GCA_050293845.1 Pseudobacteriovorax sp.
AATGATCGCTGTTTTTTAGGAACTGAGAAGTGCGCTTCTTTTTGTCTTTAATTCAAGAACGAAAATTGACAGAACCTCAGCCGGCAATTTTATCCAGAATGACGATTTAGCCAAGGGCGTAGAGCTAAGTTATTTTCCCTCCCAAGCCACAAAGCTACTACCGTCCTCGACCACAAGCAGCCCCTACACCTTCAATCGCTTGGGCGAGCTCAAGGCCGGCGGTAAGGTAAAAGCCACTAAGTTTGACAGCTTTGGTCAGCTTATCTACGCAGAAACAGCCAATCATAAGGTATCCTATGGCTACGACCACACAGGAGCCAGGGTTTTTAAGAAGGTCATAGATATTCAGACTGGAGCCGAAAAGACCTCCCTTTACCCCATGAAGAGCATTGCCATAGAGCCAGGTGATACCCAAAGCTATGTCTTTGTGGGCGATCAAAGACTCGCCCGGGTAGAACATAATAAAAAGAGCTGGTACTATTATCTGAAAGATCATATCGGCTCTAGTGATATCGTTATGGATAAGGACAATATTCCTGTAGAGCAGATGATCTATAAGCCCTATGGTGGGGAATATAAGCCTGAGGAGCAGGGTAGTAACGGCAGCAAGTGGGTGGAGCACCTTAAGGTCAATGCTAAGTTGGTACCGCATGAGAAGACCCACCATCGTTTTACGGGGCAGTATTTGGATGATGATACGGGTTTGTATTATTTTGGGGCGCGGTATTATGATCCGGGGCTTGGGCGGTTTGTTACGGCTGATCCGCTTTATATCAGGGAGCCTGAAAAGTGTTTGACTAGCCCACTGGAATGTTCGCTCTACAACTATGCTAGAAATAATCCTGTTAAGTATATTGACCCTAACGGAACTGATTCGGTTCAAGGAGGAGTCGAAGCTTCTTTGATGGCGATCTTGGGTTTTAGGGTAGAATTTGGTTATGCAGAAGCCACATCGAACTCAGGTGAGTCTTCTTGGGGGTTTTACGGAACAATTTCTGGGACGTATGAAACTGATTTGGGAGCGACCTTTTTTGGAAAAGGTACCTATACCCCTGAAGCTCAAAAAGTTTCTGATCTTCGTGGGTGGGGTACAAGTGGCGGCGTTGGAGGCTCTTTAGAAGTAGCGATGATTCCTGCAGGAGGCTCAGCGGAGTACGGTCGATCTGATTCAGGGCTTGATTCCCTATCTGCCGCGGGTGGATTAGCTCTAACAGCTTCTCCAATTAGCTTTAATGTTGATAGATCATATACAGCAACAATTGGTAGTGAAGACATTGATTCATTGGTATCTGGGGTAAAAAATATTGTTTCTGGAATAAAGTCTGGATTTGAGAATATAATGAGTTCAGTACAAAGCTTCTCGGAGAACTCGGGTAATAAACCTTCCAGTGTTAATAGCTCTGAGTTTGCAGGTCCAGAGCAGAACAATAATATCGATAACAAAAAGGAAAATCCTTGAGAAAAGGACCTCTAATTGCATTATCAATTTTTCTTATTGGTACTATAGCGGTACTTATAGCGGGTGCATACTCGGTTAAGATTAAGAATTTTCTCGATAGATTATTCAGAGAATCACAAAAGGATACACATAAAACAGAACTTAAAAAGCTCATGATAAGTTTCCAATCCATGGAAGATGGCCTAATCAGTATTTTAGGGCGTGAAGTTTATGAGAAAGTCGATCCTAAAGAGCTGCAGAAAATACGTTTTTGGTTCCGGGTAAGAAGAATGGGGACTGGTATATTTTTCGGTTGCATTCCAATAGCAATGATAACCTTATTTTTTAAATAGCAAATCAGAATACTAAAATTGCTTGGAAGGATCAGCTTGATCATTGGTCCCGGCCACCTTCGGAACACCTAATTCCCCTTACCAAGAACTTTCTCAAACATGGTGACGACCTCATCACGCTTCTTGCTGCGAACCTTCCTTCTCAGATACCTGGCAATCCGTCGGTCAAGCTCATCCGTATCAATAGAACGTACAGATTTATCACTATTCGTTTGATGACCTACTAACTCCAGTAAAGAAAGGTAACGGGTATCATCAAAAACGAATCCGACCACTCCTGGTCCACCCAACTTCACTCATGGATCAAAGGCGTAGTCTAGCCCCAGTTCCCACGCCTTCAGGCTAGGGGAACGGGAGGCTGACATGCTAAACTCCCAATAAAACTTCAATAGAGTTTCTCATGTCCAAAACTGGAAGACCAAGCACATATAAAAACGAATACTGTGATCAAATCATCGAACATATGAGCAAAGGCGCTTCACTAGCTTCGTTCGCGGCCTCAATAGGGACCAACAGGCAAAGAATCTGGCAGTGGAGGCAAAAGTATAAAGAGTTTCAGGACGCTTGTGAGGTGGCAGTAGAGGCATCTCAACGGTGGTGGGAAGATTTAGCTATGGAGGTAGCTACAGGTTCGTTCTTCTCTCATGATCAGAATTTAAAGCCTAACGCTGGAATGATCCAATTTATAATGAGTAGGAGGTTTAAGGATTATTCTAATAGGCAAGAAGCTACAGTCGCCATTGAGCCTAAAATTACTTATAGGACATCAATGACGGACGATGGCAGAATGATTCAGGATATTTTACGAGAAATCGAACAGGAAAATCACTAAGCTATTTTCTGTATAGTTCAATTGCCGGAACTATGGCCTCTACATCGTAATTTACGTTTTTTTTCGACCAAATAATCACGGATCTCGGGTCGTTCTTTATCAGGAATCCCTAATTGTTCAAATGCCTGATTTATTTTCGGTGAGTGAGACTCATTGGAAGAACAAACGATTTTAAATATAACCTGTTGACCACTATTTGCTTCATTAGAGTTAAAAACTCCTGTTGGGGGCATTAGGCCTCTTTCGTGAATTCTTTCAAATGGATAAGGAAAGTATGTTTCGTTTTTGGGGTTCATGCTCCCCTTGATGGCGTTGTTCATTCGGCTATTTTTTTCTTGTCTGCTCAGGCCAACAGTATCCCCAGGAAAATAGACAAATAGACTGTTCTCAAATTTCTTGAGCTTCCTCTTATCGACTAAATTGCCTAAATCACGATTAGGTAAGCTCGCATAATTTAGCTGCACCAATGCTCTATAGAATTTGCAGAAAGTATCCGCATTGAACCATGTTCTAGGGACCTCACCCTCTAAGTCTAGTTCTAAGTTAGGTCCTTCGCTTTTAAGGACTGCAACGATGTCAGCCACTCTATTTGATCTTATCCCCATCAGTCTCGCTATTTTGCTGTTGGGCGAAGGATTTATTTTGCAGATGGAGTCGTACATCTCCAAGGCTTCTCTTAGCTCAATACATATATTTAAGCATGACAGTGTGTTTCGGTCAATACTCGCATGCCATTTTTTAACATTTTTCTCTGCTTCTACTGTGCAAGTAGAAGGGGTGTTATGCACCATACAAGCCTCCATTCCTCTGGTTCTATGGTCGAAGTATTTAAAAGTTCATAAAATTTTCATCACAGAGGTACCAAATTGGACAACTTAAGCCTACCTAAACTGCTCGGGTTGCGAGATTTTTCTCATCACTCGGGTATTCCGATTCACACGGTTAAGAAGATGGTGAAAAGTGGCAGATTGCCATCAGTGACTCTTGGTCGTCGTATTTTCATACCTGCTGGCTCATTGAAGGAATTGCTTCCAGAGTGGAAGGAAGTCAGTCTGCAACATTGCTGAAGGAGAATGGTAACGGATATCTTCGAAAATAATTTCAACTATATACGCAGCTATATACGCTTCTACCATGCAAAAACCCGTTAGAATTGAAGGAAAACAATATAATCCCAGGCAAAAATAAAAGAATTCGAACTTCAGAATGAAAATAAAACTCTACAAATCATCAAAAATAATAAATTATCTGCGGTTTTCGAAATCAAGGCGAGAGTATTCAAACGGAGCAAGAAAGACACTCCTGTTAGAGGAAAGCTTGTTGAGGAACTTCAAGCCGAAGAACAGTACTTTCTGGGTAGACGTCTTTTAATAAAGGCATCACTTCCCACTGAATGGAGATGTTCAAATACCTTAGCTGCCTCAAAATCGATTCCCCGGGTTAGAATCTGACCCAGCCACTCAATGGCGAATTTCTGTTCAGATTTACCATCAGTAAGGTCAACACCAAATACATCTTCAGCGATTTTATAGTCTGAAGTCAGAGGATCATTGATTCCACGCAATTTGTAGTAGAGGGAAGAATATCGATAATCTTTGATCGATTTATGATTGACCATACCTGCCCTTAAGGGATTGAGCCAAATGTAGCTGATGGTGTTTAAGGCATAGGCTTCACTCTCAATGACCGGTGATTTATATCGATCTTCAATCGCTTGACCACGCTTATTAAACTCTTTGTTAATAGCCTTGGCAATAGCAAGATTAGTGGAGTGCATAAACCTAGAAAGAATGTCTCTTTCAGGTGTGTATAGAAGAAAGTGTCCATGGTTGGACATTAGGCACCATTCCAGTATGTGGATATTGAATCTTCTATTGTATTTGAGCAAAATTTTATATACAAGAGCCTTCATTTTGTCAGAATGAAAGTAAAACTCTTGGTTGTGACAACGGAAGGTCACATGAAGGAGTGAATTGTCGTTAACGATGTCTTGTCTTGCTCGACCCATCTGATGACTTTACTAGATTTTTATGCTCGGGGTCGGTGACTTTTTTATTGTGAGCCGGACATCTAACTGCTATTATTTTGGCGTATGGGTTCTTCGTCGAACTACTAAAATCATAATCCTTTCTCATCTTATTCCCAGGTAATATTTAACCGTATTTTATGATCCTTTTTTTCTGACTGTTTCAATCCCTGGGATGATAGTTAACTTTCTCCGGTGATTTCAGTTTTATTGCTTGATGCTAACCAAACTTTTTAAGAGTAGAGGCCAACTGCTCAGCAAACTCCTGTGACAGTAGTAATTGTTTAATGTTATTGCCTGCAATATACTCTTTTAAGGCTTCGTTAATTAGAGTTTGATACTTCGCTTTACCTTCAAGCTGTGTAGCTTTATCTTTGAAGTAGTCAATAACCTCACCGTCGAGCCTGATACTAACGGGAAGTTTCACTCCGCTGCCGGAGACAATTGGACCTTTGCTTGCTTTAGAAAAGTCAAACCCCTCTTCTAAGAACTGATCGCTATTGTTGTCTTTCTTGCTCATAATAATTCCTTTCCTGTTTACCTGCTTTCCTAGCCGATATGATTCTAATTTTACGTCTGTATGTATAAACCACAACTAAAACAACCAGGTGCTTTCCCATCCCTAAAATTTTCCAACGTTGCTCGTCATGTCGATCATCTTCGTAAACAAGAGAAAACTCGTCTGAAAAAACAGGTACACAATCCTCAAAGGAAATTCCGTGTTTTTTTAGATTCGATTTGCTCTTATTCTCATCCCATTCAAACATTTGCACCCTCCCGTGGGAGGAACTTTCTCATATGTTATCGGCATAATCCAGACAAAAAATCACAATTGTATATACAATATGATAACTGGTTGAAAATATATGCTTTAATTGCATCCTCAGATAGTACGATGGTCCATTAAACAGAAGTTCAAAATGGGCCGATTCAGAAGTTCCTTCAAGCACCAATACCATTTTTTTGCCTGAAAATGACAAACGATACACAAAATTCATCACAATTCGAAAAATCTAGTCAATTTGATATACTGATCCTTATGGGTTTAGCATTACAAAAAACTGAAGAACCGGCACAGTTCACCATTAAATATTCATCTGGTGGTTCGAAGCCGTATTATTTTGGGGCGCGGTATTATGATCCGGGGCTGGGTAGGTTTGTTACGAGCGACCCACTTTTTGTAGAAGAGCTGGAAAAGTGTGTTGATAGCCCGCTAGAATGGAATCTCTATGGGTACGCTAATAACAATCCGATTAAGTTTTTGATAAAACTGGTAATGAAGCAATCACAGCCACTGTCGCTACTGAATATATTGTCGGTGCTAAAGTTGTGACCGCCACCGCTATTTATCTACTGACTCCACAGGACAACAAGACAGGTGAGTTAACATGACCGAATTTATTGCAATAAAAATTAGTCAGGAAAGTGCTAATCGTCTTAGTGCCGATTTATCCAAGATCGATGAAGAAACTTCTGATTTGGTCAGAGAAGTTGCAAATCATTATTTTGGCTCGAATAACGATCCTGCTTATACGGATTTAGTTTTTGATGACGATTGCACTAAAGCACAGAAAGAGTTCGAGCAGAATTTTTCAAAAACAAAAATTTATCAAAAAATCTGTTAATATAGTTTTCGGGAAAAATAATTTGGGGTTAGGAATTTCACGGGGTA
>JBNKNM010000285.1:0-6251 GCA_050293845.1 Pseudobacteriovorax sp.
TCCATCCACCCAGTTTCCCGTTGTCCCACCTAGACTAAGAAGACTGGAAAATATCTATATTATTAGAGTTAGTTAAGTAGTTTGTAGGCAATAGGAGATTACTGGCTTTACTAGTAAAAGTTCTCATAAACATATTCTTCTTTGGTCAAAGTTTGACCCTTAGGCGGATCTGTTCCAAGCCCAACATGATTTAGAATCTCTCTAACTCCATAATCGCTGCGATCACTCGCACATAACAGCACCATCGAATGCAGCTCATCGTGCTATAATTACGACACTAATCAGACGTTATTTAAAACTCGTTGAAAACGCTAATTCTCAGACTAATAACATAAAAGTAATAAAATATCCGCCAGAATGATTCGAAATCCAGATCCTGCTCGGAACCATTGGCACCACTCCAGCAGTTCATGGTTTGGGAAAATGATCTGTGTTGTTACCATTGAAGCTTTAATCTTTAATCTTTCCCCGAAATTCTAACTACTTTCGAGTTGTAAGGCCTTTTCTTATAACGTCATGGGTGCGATTAAGCCAGTGACTTGGTCTTCAGCGGTGTAGTACGGGTCAAGGTAAATAGTTCCACTTTGCGGTTCAGTAACAGGGGGGGGTAGTACTGACTTTGATCCTGCCCGGAGGAGGTCTCTTACTATAGATTAGGATCAAAGCAAATGAAGGGTAGAAAAAGCAAATATAGTTCGATGGCGATAAACTTCCTGCGGTTGCAGAATATAGCCCGAAAACTTCTTAGAATTCGGGTAATCTGGCGGATATTGAGTTTCAAAGCAAACTCCTGAAAATTTATCCAACCCCTTAGTATTAAGATGATTGCCACTGTATAAGTGCACGGCGGGTTTAGAAGTCCAGACACACATTTTCCTCCCAGTCCTCAAATGGATCAGTTCAGCTGCTAAACCTAACCCTTGAGATTTATCCAATAAAAATGAATGATCAAATCCTTGAGCCCAATCAGTTTGAATACTAGATATACTCAAATTACTCTCTATGGGCTGAGGCACATTAAAGTTGAAGGGAGTGCTCTCCACATCATCTATTGAAGTTGGGATCAAACTCTTATCGACGCTAAGATATTGTTCAGCAGGGATCATTAATAAATGATCTAATATTGATTGGCGAGGATCACCAGAGAGATTGAAATAACTATGGTTAGTAAGATTTAGGGGAGTTGCTTTTGAACATCGCCCTTCAAATTCAATATGTAGTCGATTTTCGTTATCAAAGCGTATTTTTTGGACAACAGAAGTCTCTCCAGGATAACCCTGGTCTCCATCAGGGCTGTTTAAAGACAGAACGAGGCTAGCCTCATGGGGGGTTTGCTGGTAATCCTCCATAGTCCACATTTGATGGGAGAACCCATGCCAACCACCATGTAAATGATGGCTATTTTGATTTGTATCAAGCTTGTACCTAGTAGAACCGATGGCAAAGCGACCAAAAGCAATGCGATTTGCACAACGCCCAATGGTTGAACCTAAGTAGAATGGATTTTCTTTATAGTCTTCAGTATTTTCATACGAAAGCACACAATTACTAAGACAACCTTGGTGATCTGGTACCATTATTTTGGTTATGGTAGCACCGTAAGGGATAATTTCGACCCAACTACCACTCACATTAGCTAATTTTATAGGCTTCAAAGCGTTAGCACTCAATTTTAGCTCCTAATCCAGGAAATCAAAATTAGCAGATTATTGCATCCCTGAAGGATCATGACAGGATAAAGCAAAAAATGCTCTTGTGAAATCTAATCAAGCTTCATTGGCATACCATAAGGATCATATAAACTGGTATTTTCATGCATGCAAATAGAGTTGTTTTATCGAGATTAAGCTAAGACAGTCCCACCCTTTTAATCTTTTGATTGATGCAGAGCAACTGATTCCGCTTGCCATAGTTTTTAACTCGTTTCTTTAATTTATTTTGCGAATCAAACTATTTATTCTCGTGTAAATTGTCAAGTTTAATGTCAGAGCAATCAGGAACTCCTAACTAATATTTTATAACTTGTGAAAACATCACCTTAAGTATAAATTGACTTGGAGAATTTTAGCCAATTCTATGGAAGTTCTCCAGTTACAGCGAGCTGAATATAAATAACAAGGATTAGCAGAAGCAAGGATATTCCATGGCACAGAAGCCTGTAGATACCGAACAAATTCGCAAAGAAAATACTTGTATTATCATAAAAACTCTTCGCTCATATGGTGCCATGGCACGTATTGATCTAGTTGATAAGTCAGGATTGAGCCCAGCTACTATTAGTACTATAACAGCGACTTTGCTCGAAAATGGAATGATCAAAGAGTTTCGCAGCAATGGCATTAAAAGCTCTAAACCAGGGCGCCCACGTGTATTAATTGACTTAAATCCTAATGCACAAAAAGTTATAAGCATCAAATTATCAATCAATAGGTTGATAATTTCTCTAGGTGATTTTAAAGGAGATATTATCCTAAAGTATGACTTTGAATTTAAAAGCAAAAATGTCTCTGCACACCAGCTTTGCAAGTATATTGTCAACAAAATTGAAGTATTCTTAAGAGAACATAACCTACGAAAAAAACAAATCGCTGCCATTGGTATTGGCGTACAAGGTTTAATCAACAAACAGCTTGGTACAATCGTATGGTCAGTGGCCCTTTCTAAGACCAATATCCCCATTAAAGCTACCATTGAGAAGCTTTTAAAAATTCCCGTCAATTTAGAAAATGACGCAAATTGCATAGCTCATGCTATCGTGCAAAGCCCTCGCTTTCGCCATGAAAGTGAACTTGCCATTATCATGTTAGGTTATGGAGTGGGGATGGGACTCACGATCGACCGTCATCTATACAGAGGGGCCAATGGTGCAGCTGCGGAGTTTGGTCATACAAAATATACTGAAGATGGCCCTTTATGCAATTGTGGCAAGAGAGGCTGCATCGAAGCTTATGTGGGAGACTATGCTATCTACCGTCAAGCGCAGGAGCTATTAAAAATGCCACAGGTAACGAATGCAGTGGAGCTTGAAGGTGGCATGAAAAAATTGCGAGAACTTGCCTTATCAGGTCAAAAAACGGCACAAGATATTTTTTATCATACTGGAGTAGTCCTTGGATTCGGCATTTGTAACCTTATCGGCTTTTTGAATCCGTCAACAATATTTATCACAGGATCCGGAATTGCTAGCTATCCACTCATGGAAAAGGGGGTTCGTGACAGTATAAATAAAAATATTGTATCTGATCTAAGTGATCTTGTAGAAATTAAGCCCCTACCTTGGGATAATGATTTTACCCTTAAAGGGCTTAATTTAATCTCTATCGATACCCTACTCAGCTATGCCGATTGATATAACTGTTGATTTCATTTTCTAAATACTCTTGACGCCCTGAGCATGGAGTTGGATTTAAGTTCTGCTCAATGGCCATAGTGCTAAGCTGCTCCATATCATACCCTCCATCCATAATACTTTTTCCGAAATCAGATTTCCAGTTCTCATACCTAGACTCAGTAAACGATAAAAAGCTTCCCTCTTGGTATATTTTAGCAGCGACTTTGAATGCTCTAGCTATACAATCCATAGCTCCTATATGGGCGTAAAACATGTCCAGCGGATCGACACTTTGGCGTCTTAATTTTGTATCGAAATTAAAACCACCTCGTTTAAAACCTCCATTTTTTATGATTTCGAGACATACAGGGGTCAGTTCCTCTACACTGTTAGGAAATTGATCGGTATCCCAGCCACATTGGGCATCACCACGATTTGCGTCTATACTGCCAAAGATACCAAGGGCAAATGCCATAGCCACTTCATGATGAAAGCTATGACCAGAAAGGGTTGCATGATTCCCTTCAATGTTTACCAGAATTTCTTTTTCCAGGCCAAATTTCTTTAAAGTCCCGTAAACAGTAGCCGTGTCGAAGTCATATTGATGCTTGGTCGGCTCCTGAGGCTTAGGTTCAATGTACAGGTCGCCCTTAAACCCTAATTTGTGCTTGTACTCAACGACAAGATTAAGAAAACGCTCCATTTGAGCAAGTTCTTGCTTTAGATTAGTATTAAGTAATGTTTCATAGCCGTCTCGTCCATTCCAAAGGACATATCCTTCTCCATCTAATTGATGAGTAGCTTCTAATGCTCCCTGGACCTTACTAATGGCATAGGCAAATACCTCTGGGTCAGGGTTTGTAGCAGCTCCTGCAGCGAATCTAGGGTGATTAAATAAATTTGCTGTTCCCCATAGTACATGTAAGCCCGTTTCTTCCATTTTTTGACCAACTGACTCTACGGCCATGCGGAGTAAATCCCTTGACTCTTTCAATGAACTTCCCTCATGAATGAGATCGTGATCATGGAAACAAAAAAAAGGAGTTCCTAGTTTTTCAAGGAATTCGAATGCAAAATTGAGTTTTTTTTCGAAATCTTCTTTATTATTGGGATCATATGGTCGATTCATCGTGCCCTGACCAAATACATCGTGACCTTGCCAAACAAAATTGTGCCAGTAACAAACGCTGAATCGCAAATGCTCTTCAAGGGACTTCCCGAGTATGACCTCATCTTTGTTATAATACTTAAATGCAAGAGGGTTATTACTGTTATAACCTTCAAAAGGTATTTTTTCGATATTGCTAAAAACTGTCATGTTTATTTTCCTTTTGAACTATTGATTGGTAATCGCAAAATTTTTCTTCATAGTAATCATTCCAACATTTGATAGGAGTATATACTGTAATATCTTCTTTATCTTTCTTGGTCATATTCATTACAGGGCGCGATTCCTGAGCGCTTCTACCCAATAAAGCTGCGCCTAACGCAGCGGCATGGTCGCTGTTATGAATCAGCTCGATAGGACGACCTACAACATCAGCAAAAATCTGACACCAAAGTGACGAACGACTCCCCCCGCCGACGATTGTAATGGGATTCGAGGGGTCTGAAGCAGTACTGATAGCACGGATTCCTTCTTTAATTGAGAAGGCTACACCCTCCATAATCGCAAGAGCACAATCCTCACTACTATGTTCCATAGACAGGTTTTTAAAGCTAGCACGCAAATGAGGGTTGTTATGAGGAGTCCTTTCACCTGTCAAGTAAGGCGTAAATAGGACCTTACTTTCTGTACGCCCTTTATACTCCAAATTTTGCACCATCTCCTCTACAGAAAGATGTGCTATTTTTGCAAACCAATCCAAGCTACTAGCTGCTGATAGAGTCACAGCCATAGGTGTCCAAAGGCCTTCTAGGGTATGGCAAAAATCATGAACGGCTTGATCAGGGTCGCTAACATGGGTATCCCGTACTTCTAAATAAACACCGCTTGTACCTACCGAAATAAGGCTTTTCATGGGTGTGATCAAACCCATTCCCACTGCACTAGCTGCGTTATCTCCAGCCCCCGCAGCTATTACAATGCGTTTCATCCCCCATCTTTCGGCAAGAGGATAGCGCAGTGTACCGGCAGTTTGATTTCCTAGCTGGATCGCTGGTAATTTTGAGGATGTCATGCCTGCAACTTCGCTTAATTCTGGGTCCCATTCCCGAGTTCTAGGGTTCAACCAAAGCGTCCCTGATGCATCGGAAATATCTGTTCCTAGTGTACCAGTTAGGTGAAGGCGCAAATAATCCTTGGGTAGACATACTTTACGCATTTTTAGGAAATTGTCTGGTTCATGACGGGCTATCCACATGATCTTCGGAGCTGTGAATCCAGGCATCGCCAAATTTCCCGACTTTTTTCTAAACTGCGGAATCTTTAGCTCAAGTTCACGGCATTCCTGCATACTACGTCCGTCATTCCACAGGATTGCAGGGCGTAAGGGCTTATAATTCTCATCCAAAATCACCGCTCCGTGCATCTGACCTGATAAACCCATCGCAACAACTTGTTTCAAATCACAATTCTCACCTAACTGTAGCATGGCATCATTAAGGGCATGCACCCAATCTTCTGGGTTTTGCTCGGACCATAATGAATGGGGCCGGCTTACATTAAAAGAACGAGACACAGTACGTTGCACTTGTCCTTCTTCGTCTACAAGCGCAACCTTGAGGCATGAAGTTCCTAGATCTATTCCAAGATACATATTTGTACTCCTTTTAATTCGACTATAAAAATAAATAGAAAAAACCTTTAAAAATTCAAAAATCCTCTTGATCAAACTCATAAAGGGCATACCAATCAACGGTTATAAGGAACGCTAGATCCTAAAGGGATCTTAGAATTGGCTGCCCAAACTGTAGGCTT
>JBNKNM010000286.1:0-6223 GCA_050293845.1 Pseudobacteriovorax sp.
GAGTCTACTTCGGAGTGTTTAGCAATAGGGGAGTCTTCTATTTCTACTTTTATAGAAGCCGCCTTGAAATACTCTTGGCTGGAAGTTAGTAGCTGTACTTTATTATCATCAATTTCGTCTGCCATCGGTAGAGTAAAGTAAAATTCTGTGCCTATTTCTTCTGAAGACTCGCACCAGATTTTTCCACCGTGGGCTTCAATAACTTTTTTGGCTATGGCTAAACCTAGGCCTGTGCCTCCTTTTTTGCCTTTTGTGAAAAAGGCTTCGAAGAGTTGTTTTCGGTCATCATCTGGTATATAAGTGTTGGAGTTACCGAGGCATATTTCTACCTGATTTCCACTTTCTTTGCTGTGAAACCAAAGTTCTCCTTTGCCCTTCATATGCTCAACTGCATTGCCGATGATATTAGCAAAGACACGCCCGACTTTTAGGTAATTAACAGCTACCTTTTTCTTGTGGGTAAGGTTATAATTAATATCGATCATCGTATCACTGTTAAAGCGGAATAGATTCTTTAGGGTGTCATTTAAAATAACAGTGATTGACTCAGGTTCAGTAATAAGTTCGCTGTCTGCTTTTCCTACTTCCATTACATCTTGGATCATCCCATTGACATTATCGAGGGAGGAGGAGATATCTGGAATACCATCTTTGAGGATTTTTTTTACCTGATCTGTGCTTTTTGATGTGGTGACCATTTCAATGAGGGCTGAGACTAGGGTGAAGGGTTTTCTAACATCATGGGCTAGCATTTGGGTAGCTTGTGCTACCGCTGCATTCTTTTCCGACGTGAGTATTCTGTCAGAAAGAGTTCGTATATTTAGACTCAGGCTACTAATTTTTTCCAAAAACCCGTCTATTTCGGTAATACCTGTCTTTCGGTCTTGAATCAGTTTAACAATACCATTCAGATCGTGTTGCTTGTTAATTAGTACATTCAAATCAGAAACGACTTTAATACGCTTGAGCATGCCCTTCTCAAGAATACGTATACTGATCAGAATACCTAAGAAAACCAGAATAAATATAGTAGTAGAAAGCAATAAAGTGGGTATCATCCTAGTCGCAGTATTTACTACCCCTCGCACTTCAATCGTATCTTGTTCAACACGTGAGAAAATTACGAAGGTTAGAAATAATCCATGATCAAGAAGTCGGTAGTTGAAGCAGCCATCTATAACGTTTTCACATGAGATAAAGGCATCTTTGAAATCAAGGCCATCCTTATGCAATGAACTAATCTTTAATTTGTGAAAGTCATAAACTTCTAGATACCGGTATTCGTCATCCGAAAAGATGCTTTTGAGGCTATTATTGATTCGGATATAATCGAATGTCTGAAAAGACTGTGCCTCTAGATTTATAAAACTTTTAATCTTGTTGCTTATGCTTTCTCGGTAGTTACGATCAGTATACCAAAGATCGATAAGAGAAGTTGCTAGCATGCCTATAGCCAATAATAAAACTAATGGCTTTATGAGTATGTTACGAATATAGTCTTTAAGATTCAACTGTTCAAACCACCATTTTATATTTCATCGGAAGATTCTCACTCTATCAGATAAGCCTAATCGCTCAACCGCTATTATCGCATCCCTCTTTTTTCTCGAGCCCTGATCAATTTCGTTTGTTAGTAATTCTTGATTGGCTCCCACTTGCGCCATAGCAGATATTAGAGTAGTGGAATCTCGCTCTGAGTAATGACTGGTACTCATCATTCTAACAAGGTCAAAATATTGACTATCGTTAATGGAATTATTAATTCTAAGTTGCTTTATAGCATAATAGACATCGATTAAAGCATATGTGATGGGAGTGTAATCTATTGGATTTACGAGTTGAGCTACTATCTCATCGTCGACTATAGCTTGTCGTCGTAGCAATCGATAAATATATCCGAACCCTTTCATGCCTAATGCTTGAGCTTCGACGGCTCTCAATGCGCCCATTGAAGATGTTCCGTATACTAATATTCCTGAATGGATTGTATGCTTTATCTCAGTAAGGTCTACTGACTCTCTTTGGTGAAAAAAACCGTCGATAATGAGCACACTATCACCTTTTCTATATTTCGAATTGATAAGATCTCCTCTGACAATCGGAGGATGTACTATTACATCTTCTGACTTTGATGCAATTTTGAGACTAGTTCCTGTATAAATATGTGTTTTTGACATTGAGTTTCTCGATTTCTAGGTCCATGGGAGAGTTGATTGTCAAACCCCCTTCAATATATTTAGAATCAAAGACTACTTTCTGCATAACCCCATACTCGATAGGCGCCATGATAAGATTTTCTACCAGGTAGGCATCGAAATCCTTGACGGCCTTTGCCATCTGAGTCGAATCAGCGCTAAAGATAAGTTTCATATAATTCGTGATACTTCTTTTATGCTTGCTTTTAGATTCTTTACTAAAAAAGTAATTCAACTTACTATCTGGTTTAAATACAGAGATCAGGTCTCTTGTCGAGGGTATTGAGGGGAAAAAACGGCCCAAGAATACCTTAAGTTTGCCACTCTCCTTTAACTTAAAGAATTCGCTAAGTAGCACTCTGTTTGGAGTACAGAGTAGGCCCTGTGCTCTTGCCTCTTTACATAAAGATGTGGCAGTCGTATCAAGATCTTCAAGATAGTAGTCTATGACAATTTCTGATGGATAAACTGTCTGTCCTTTTGTATCAAGATTTAGCTTTGGATTATGTCCTATAAGTCCTAGAGGTATAAAACCTCCGAGCTGATATTTAAAGTTGCGTTTAGATTTATTGAAAAGTTTGAGTATAGCTCTTCTCTTACGAATGTCGCTAAAAGTGCTATCTAGGTTGAAGCCAATAAATCTGACTTCTGGTGAAAAGAAGCTAAATTCAGCTCTAAGGCCTTTTTTGGCAGCCTCTTGGTCTGATGGGTTACCTACTGAAAGGAACACGCCGTTTTGAAACTTATCTGAGACACAAAACTTATTGGGGCCTGAAATATTTTTACTTCTTGCACGTAACTCTATTAAGTTCTTTCTGGTAGCATGTATATAGTATGGTCCACTTCCAATAACACTATTTCCGTTTTGAATGCAGAGAGATGAGTGAAGATCTGATAGATCGTCTAGGATTGAAAAGTATGGTTCTGAGAATTCAAGTCTTATCTTAAATTTGGATAAAACTTTAATTCCTCGGAGATGCTTGGATAGGCCCTTTAAATAATCTGATGATCCAGAAATATTTTTGAACCCATGCACAACCCCGGCCTTTAACACTGCCTCGATCATTTGTTTAACATGGTCTGCTGTTACGACTTCTTCAACTCTAATAAATCTATTGTTCTTAAGCCATATCACGAGGCTTGTCCCGGATTGATTGAATTCCCAGTTTGAGGCAGCTTCATGAACAAAAGAGCCATCCGTCCACTTCTTGATCAGCCTCTCACAAACCTGATTAACGATAATATGACTGGGTAAATCAACCATATCCTGACTACTTATCCTAGCGGGTAGTTCATCGACATGTAAAATCGGACACTGATCTTGCTCGCCAAGCAAGTTCGGGGAAAAGCCAAACAATAAAATCAAAAGATATAACAATTGTTTCATCTCAAAACACTCTTTAAGAAATTAGCGACCGACAAACCAATACGATCCCTACACAAGCCGAACTGTTCAGCACTTTCTAAAATCGATCTGGTAACATATGTTCCTTCCCCGCTGGGATATGTATAGTAGAGGAATCTTCTTAAAGAATTGTCTTTCTCTCGTGCAGCTTCAAGGATCTTTTTTATTGCAGTACAATAGGATGTCATGTCCATAGAAGAAATATCAATGAAGTCTTTCCTTAACTTATTCTCTGGCTTGTACCAGAAAGAGAATAGGTCTGGGTTGCCTTTAGCGGAATGCTTTTTGTCAAGATCTTCTCTTGATCCAGATATGGCTACGGCCCGTGACTGAAGCGCTTCCAAGATAGATGATTCTAATGCTGTAACCTTGTTTACATGACATGAAATTCCACTGTTAAAGGCTCTCATGCCAATCAATGTAGGATCTGCAAGAACCGAATAGAAGCACGGTATTCCTAACTCGTCAGATATATCATTGATTTCTATCGTTACCCCAATACCTTCTAGCCAAGCCAGCTCATCTTTTAGTCCAGGAGATAAAAAATCCAGATAATTTGTGACACTAAGAGCTCGTTTCTTGAGAAGGGCCCAAGTGTGAGCATGACGTTCAACTACTTCGAGTAACCCATGAAAAATGGACTCATAGAAACTAAGTCCGGTTGCTAGTCCGTTGCTCGAGGACCTGAATATACCTTTTTTTCGGAAGAATAAAGATTCTGAAGGAACATAGATCCAGCTATCGGTGTCGAAATCCTTAATAGGTATCCATTCGACGAGCTGATCACGACAGTAATTGGCGAAGCCTAAACGATCTAACCGAACATGAGATAATTTTCTATCTTCTATCTCTTGACTAGATAAAGTAATGCACTCTCGCCTGTCGATTTCTGCAACCGAAAGTTCATAAGCTTCAAACAGCAGGCTTGCCAAGGCATGATTCTTGGTAAGCCCTTTTCCTGAGCTTGTGGTAATTGAAATTTTTGAATGAGGTCGGTATCCGATCAGAATAGGGTTAAGTTGGTTTGCAAGTTTGTTTATAGAAGCTATTCGCGAGAGTCCGGCTTTCCGCTTTAAAGTTAGCCCTATCTTTACAGCTTCCTCGATACTTTTAGATCTATACTTGGTTCCATGCTTTGGCGAGTCTTTTAAATTTCCCCTTTTTTTTTAGCAACCAACTTAACGATCTCGCTTCTGCCCTCGGCGATAGGTCCAACTTCTTCACTCTTTATCTCAAATCCGGTCGATTCCAAGATATCTCGCAGCTCGCTTATATTCCAGAGGAAGAAGGGAATTGGGTAAAGAAAGTCGACTTCTTTAAACTCTGGATGAATTGCTTCAATTGACATATTTGAATTTGCTGTTGCAGTGGCAAACAGCATCTCGCATCCAGGCTTAAGGACGCGATGCGCTTCTTTGATAGCCAGTTTTCCCTTTTCGTGGTTCAAGTGTAGAATTGAAAACAGAAACAATAAGCTATCGAAGGTGTTATCTTCAAATGGTAAGGAGTCTATAGAATTACAAAACGTCTTTGAAGACGACACCTTGCTACTATATATATCCAGAACTTTACTCGAAACATCAACTCCCGAGAAATGAAGACGGTGACTATGTCCAGCGGCCTCATCCCCTGGACCACAACCAAGATCACCCACCGTGGCACCATCTGGCAGTTTTTCTAGAAAGCTATCGATAAAGCTACCGATAAAATTGACTGAGGAGCATAAGTTCTCCGAGTATAGCTTACTGCTTAGGTTGTAATATTCGGAAACTCTACTATCCATAGTGATTCTGCCTTACTCTGCTACTGGAGATTTTGCATCCAGCCAGTAATCTCTCAATAACGACTCGAGATAGTCAATCTCATCTTGATTCTTCGACTCACTGCATTCAGATTGAGGACTCGCTTCCTCATCGCTGCTCTCGGAGATCGAGATACATTTTTCAGCGTACTCTTGAGTTAGTTCTATGTAATCTGAATTTTCTATAAACTCAGTTTGATCACTTCCACAAGAACTGGAAAAAAGTGAAAGCAAGCTGGTTAAAATGGCTAAATTTGAATTTATATTCATTTCTTTTTCCACGACAATTTGAATACTTTTCCAAAGTTCACTATCATGTTCTAAATTTCAAGGCAAGTTTAATGTAGCTAATTTGTTTTAATTATATAAAAATATTAGGATAAATCTAGCGTACTATGCACATATGATTAAGACACAGGAATATCTGGTAATGACTGACTCTCAAGGTTTGTAGAATCAAATCGTCAACATTTATGGGACATACTCGAAATGTTCAAAGTGCGTTGAGCATGCCAAACTGTTAACTAGAGAGTAAACTAGGTGACTGAAAATAGTTCAGACTCAATCGACCGATAAAGTCGATTTGTTAGTTCTTATGACGCAAGTCTTTAACGCCAGTTCAAGCTTGTGCCTCTTTAAAATTATGTCAGTATGTCTTTATCTTCTGACACCCACAACCTAATGGGCATCTTAACCCCGTTAAAATTAATTAGAAAACTCACGAAAACCAAAGCTTTAATCCTCGAACTCACATTCCCGCGAAAATTTAAGATGTTCCATAAATTTCGCAGGCATTTGGTCCAAATAGTTTGATAATCTTGA
>JBNKNM010000287.1:0-6218 GCA_050293845.1 Pseudobacteriovorax sp.
GGTTCATATAGAAGGCATGAAACTCCCTATACGAAAACTTGAAAACGAAATTAAGCTTGACGATACCACGCTCTATTTAACAGCTCATTTAGAGGCTAAAGGATTTTTTAGCCAAATTTTGATGGGATTTATTATGAAGCCAATCTTAAAACGTCAACTATCGAAGTTTGCTGCTGGCTTCCTGACACATTGAAGTAGGTCATTAAGGATAAGGGGGTTATTGTTACCGGGAACCTAGTCGATTAAGCGGGTGGGGGGGGCCACCCCTATAACTGTCACCAGTCAGCACGCTCATCTAAGAACTATCCTTTAGCAAAGCTGACAAGATGGCTTTAAACCGACTAACGATTGAGGTAAACAGAAGCGGGTTTTGAAGATTGTTGGATTCCATTGGCACCATAGATTAGGCGATTCCCCCAAAGAGATAAACGACTGGGATCGAAATTGTCAACTATATCAAGGCTCTCACAGCAACTACCGTTCCCAGACCAAGACCAACCTAAATAGCCTATATTGTAACTTTCAGTCACCGCGAAAATTGATTCCTCATCAACGTCGTTTCCCATATGGTCAGCCCCAAACTCTCCCACTATCAATGGTAAGTTGTTCTTATTCAGAAAGCTAGAAATGTAATTCTCAACTTTACTATAGCTATTATATTGCTCGTACATATGGACACTAAAAAAGGTATTATGTAAAGAATCAGCTTCAGCAACTCTGGTAGCATTATTTAACATTGTTTTGGACCAGTCTTGGCCCCAGTTGTGAGCATCTACCAGTAGAGTATGATCTAAGCCACCTTCTCTAAGAGATGTGATTGCAGCTCGGTGTTCGTTAATCCACTGAAATGGAAAAGTTAAATTTCCAAATGGTTCATTTGCAATATTTATAATGACAAAATCTTCCTCTCCTATCAAAACATCCTTTATGTCTAACCAGTACTGGACTGCTAACTTCAGTTTTCCCGCACCAATTTTTTGCCCCGATCCAGTCACATCGTGGACTTCTAGAATACAGACTAATTTGTTCTCTTTGCACAAGTTAATCGCGTTAGCAACCTCGCTAGGACTGTTGCGTGTCCAAACTTGTCCGTCGCTAAGAACCACACGTATTGAGTTTGCACCCGTGGCTGCAATATCAGCGAACGAGTGAATTTTATCTTTAAACCAAGTGTAAGGATGATTGATTCCTCTAATGATGAAGGGTTGACCATTTCCATCTAATAATTGTGTACCAGAAACCTTAAACCCGGCAAATAGATCTGCGGGAAATAGGATAATCGTGATGAAAAATGAGTAAATCAGATGTTTTGACCAAATCGCTCTCTTTAAATCCATGACTAATACCACCGATTTTCATAACTATGAAGAATTGATTAGGTGAACGGCACCAATAAACCGAAATATTGAGTACTCTACAAGTAAGAATTTAATAGGACCTTGTCAAGACTTTGGGGCCTTGTCAAGACTTTGCCGAAAAAAAGTAAAAATAAATTTTTCTTAATAGGTTTATCAGACAGCATCTAGGCTCTCTTTTAGAATAGTATTAACTTTGTTGTTTTTATACTACTGCGCTACTTTTGAGAACAGCGCGTAAACCATGTCTCATAAGCCATCCTAGTCTGGGTAGTACTCGTTGCCATCCTCCGTTAGTAATCTCCTATAATGGCTTTGATTTTAAAAGTAGGGACGTTATCCAAATGATTAAGGAATGTGATAGAATTTGTATAGTGTAGACTGAATTTTAGTAATAACAATGTAGAGGGGAATATCCCAAAGTTTATCAAATAGCCGACCTCAAGAACCAAACTTCATGACGACATTAAATGAAAAGAAAATAATGCCTAGACTCTTATTGTAAAACGCGAATACTAATCTTTGTATTTACCGATCAAAACTTATTTCTCACTGAACGAATTTTAAAGCTATAACAGTTTGTGAATTTGAATTCCTAGGATTAAAATTTTAGGATAAGGGCTTATAAGAAGTGTGAAAAGAAGGAAGAAGTTTAAATTTCAGCTTAGCTCCCCATATTGAAAGCGATAAACTAGTGCTCGAGGTCTCTAAACTACTAAGTTAGATTCAATAAGTCATGTTTTGCTCGACTCGCCATTAAAAAGAATCAATTTGAGTGTAAATTTTCTTACATTGAAGCGATAAATATTGGCTTATATACAACTATTTTAATTGGGCCCACTAATAGTTTTTCTAGAGTAATATTTTTTAGATAGAGATTACTGCTAACCTAGGCTTGGTAAAAACATTAGTTCGTTAGGACTATCTAATAATAAATGATTTTTCAATTTGATCTCTTCAATTTTAATATTTTCTATGCTATCAGTGCTTGAGATTCAGACACACTATTTTGCGGGAGCAATAAATGAAAAAGTTTTTCTCGGTTTTAGCCGTAGTAATAACCCCCTCAGTTTTCGCCAAAACAAACTGTAATTCTTCAGCTTTTGAACAATCATGGCCCTACCAAGGATGGCTTGGAAAAGACTTTATCATTGCAGGAAGTATTGATGCTCAAGCCAGTATTTTTGCAGACTGCAATAGTGCAGTGTTCTCTGCTAGTGCTGCAGCTAAAGGCTATGTTTTTAAAAATGAAATTCATCTAGCTGAGACTGACTTGTCTTTTGGCGTCAACACTTCTAGCCAGAAATGGTTAAACGCTGAATTGAACGTTCTGGGGTTTGAACTTGATGGAGTAAACTTATTACATGATGAACCATTAGAATGGAATGATTCCTATTTTCTACCTCTAAATATAGGTGATCAAATACCTTATTCTTTTGGTCCTATTGGTTTTGCCCTTGAGTATGGTGTTTCAGGAATCGTAGGATTAGATTTAGCAGCTTCTTTTAAAGGTTTAGCTTTGGAGGGTGCGGGAATTCCCACTGTTCAAGCTGATACTTTTGCATCTGCAGGTTTAAAAGCTTGGGCTCTAGAATTCAAAGTGCGTGGTGACGTTCTGCTGGTTGATGAAATTTTGAGTACAAATGCTGGCCTAAATCTAGAGGAAACTGAAGATGATACACGATTAAATTATAAGCTAAATGTTAACAATAAATTTGAAGCTTTGAATGGGAAAATCACACTAGGCTCATATAGTTCTTGGTTCAAGAACAAGCTTTGGGAAACAAAGTTGTTTTCGTGGAATGGTTTTAATTTAAACAATGATCTTATCAATCTAGATGGAAGTATTTCACTCACGGAAATGAATGACCCAGATTTACAATATTTTTCGGAAACCAGAGACTTCAATGTAAATCAATCCAGTTATAAATCTATTGTTAATGAGAAATCAAATCTTTGTCTTGATATTTCTGGTGGTCAGATGAGATCGCATGCCACTGTCATCCAGTGGCTTTGTGAAGATAAAAGCTGGCAGAAATGGAGCTATAATGGTGACTCAGGGCTTATACGTAGCATGCACGATCCAAGATTTTGCCTTGCGGCAGAAACAGGTGCCACCAATGGAAGTAATCTAGTAATTGCCAAATGTCGGGATAAAGATAATCAAAAATTCTCTATCTCTGAAGAAGGTTATATAGCCATGCAGTCGATGCCTGATCAGGTTATCGATGGTTTTGGCCATGAGCTTGGCGACAACGTGGGCATTTGGTCAAATTGGGAAGGGGCAAATCAGAGATGGAAGCTAGTCCTATAGTTCTAATCTAAGTTACGGGACTTTACTGCTACCGATCCTCATTATCTTGGAGCTAAGATGAGAAAGCCTCAATTGTTTATCGGTTTGACAAGCATAATATCACTTCTCTATTTGGGGTATCTTCTTTGGCCCACAGACTTGACAGAGAAGACTCCAATATCTTCTTTGGATGTATCAACCGCTTTTGAAAAGCCGTTGCAAAGTAGCTTTCTCTCTTCACAGTATAGCCTGATATATAGTGGTGAAGGATTGGGAAATGAAAAGGTATTACTCTCGGGAACCTTGGAAGAAGTCATGTTATCCCAAACGCAATCCTTTCTGAGGTGTCTTGATTGCCGTTTTTCAGGTGTACAGGATGTTAAGATGTCTCAGAGAATTAGGGAGTCTATGAGCACGGGAACTATCGTGGATTGGGCCTTTCCCAAGCGATACCAAAGCCATCGTGGAGATGATTTTTGGTATCATTTACTGCTGCGCATCCAGTTTTCAAGTTTCAGTTCCACTGAGCAGGTCAGTGAAATAAGTCCTTGGGGACCAATAACAGTGAAATATCTAGCAACTGCTACCAAGATTAATAAATTTCTGATATCAAATGAATTTAATGGAGAGATTAAATACTCCTACGAATTGCATAACTTAACCAGCCCCCCCTATATTAAAGATTTAGTCCAACAAGATGAAATCAAATTGCCATTTTTAGATCCATCAACCACCCCTGCAGTTTCCCTACTGAAGATGCACCTGCTGGAAACAAGATATCTAGATATAAAATCACTATTTGCTTCTATCCAAGCTGCAAAGAGTAAAGCTGTATTTAATTTTGCCAATATGGAAAAGGACTATGACAGCGAGTTGGCGCAAAACTCTCTTGATGGGTGGACTTACAATGACATTGTGCAGGCTGCCCTAGCTGGTGACAGAAGAAAATCATTCATTAAACTACGTTCATGGATTAAAGTGACTGATGACTTTGATCTATTGCGAGAAGATTATTTCGATTCAAGTATTGATGATGATATTTTTAAAATATGGACTCGGGCTTTACTATCTGTTGGTAACGACGAAGCTCAAAAAATTCTCACTGAACGATTGAATATGTCTTTAGATAATCCGAAAGAAGCTAGATTTTTAATATCCGGTATGGCCATGCTGGATCATGCTAACGCTGAAACCATTATCAATCTTAAAAAAATTGCTTCCTCACATTCACAATTTCACAAAACCTCGGTATTATCCCTTGGTGCGATAGCTAATCAATTATCAAATCAAGATCCGCAGATGAGATCTGAATTGATGTCAGACCTCGAAAACATGTTGCGTAGTGATGATGAGAAAGAAATTTTGTTAGCTCTATCCAGCTTAGGAAATGCTGGTAGCTTATCTTTTGAAGTGCTTCAACCCTATCTAAACCATGAAAATGTTCAAATAAGAACTGTTGCAATTAAATCTCTTCGCTTTAGTGAGTCTATCGATGCCTATACATTTTTAGTAAGAGGGTTTGCAAATTTTTCATCGCTAGAGAAGAAAAACGCTGTTGTAGCATTAAACTATTGGAGTTTATCAAAAGATAATCTTCTACTTTTGAGTAGATTTTTTAAGCTATCGCAATCAGAACATTTAAAAATTAAAGTGTTGAGTGTGTTGAGCCGGTATCGAAGGGGCAAAGTGAATGTTTTATATAAAGATGTTTTACTACAAATGCTAGATGCAGGTCAGTCCGTTCGCGTTGAAAAATTACTCGCGCAAATGATATCAACATAGAACGTATAAAGACAGGCTCTTCTTGAGGACAGGAATCTTTTAGTTTTTTGCCATTGCAATCGAGACTCGGAAATCCTATCGATATACGCCGCAGCACTGAATACTTGCGGTGAACTTTTCCGACCACTCACGTCATGTTTCCCCAATGGAATTTACTGAAAAATGAACATCAATAATACCACCTACGTACAAACATCAGGTCAATTATTATGGTTGTCTTTCCTCGCACAGTAAACTTAGACTCGCAGTTGTTGTCTCTAGCTGGGACGATAGGTCTCCATGCGATGATCCAGTCATGGAGGCAGGTGCCATAGCCAAGATCTTGGAGCATGTTGGTCTTGGTTTAGATCCGCCCAAGAGTGAAGCTGTAACCAAAGAAAAATATGTTTAGGGGAGCTTTTGCTAGTAATGCCTTTATCCTCTATTACCTACTGACGCATTAACTGCTTAAAATCACGAGGATATTTCTCTAACTGTCGTCAATTTGTTAAGCCAAAGTGAAAAATCAGGATATTGTTTGATCGATTCGAGCCATATTATGCCATAATGTAATGGCTATAGAACTTTGGAAGTGGCATTTACAACATCCTAATTATATCAATTCTATCTTCAGCCCTTCCACATCCAATTCAGTTATGATTAATGATGCTTTGACTGGTATTGCCCAAGAGGGTGAAGCCTTCACAAGTCAGAAACCGGCCCAAGGTCTGGGATTACCAAGATGTAGAAGCACGAAACCCCGCCTACTATTTTTCGTTAAATTAAGTTCATACATCAGAACCTAACCC